>NZ_JAHUTS010000017.1:0-97022 GCF_019209835.1 Enterovibrio paralichthyis
GGAGGAGGCGATACATCATGTGTTGCCCATTAAGCGAGAAGATCGAATATACCCGAGAGCCGTGAAGCCTAAGGCAAAGAAATACCCCAATAAAAAGAAAGCCAGTCAGCTTAACTGACTGGCATTAACCCCTCCAGCCCTTTTTTCATTGAGTTTTTGCTTTCAGATGAGGGGCAATCCCTACTTTCGCTGCCGAATGTAAACCGTATCTCCCTGCAACAGGGACAGGAGATAAGCGAACAGAACCCAAGTCCGGTCTTCGACCCATATCTTTCCGCCATGCGCTACCATGCGGTCAACGCCCTGTTTGACCAACTCGTGACCAACCGTCTTCCTGATTTGCAGGCGTTTTGGCAACGCTGGAACCGCATAGATAAAAGCACCCTCAACGCCCAGACTCAGGCCAGCCTTGAAGCCATCTATAAACAAGCGACAACCGTGCCTATCTCCGGTACAGAAGCGGCAGATTCACAATTGAACAACCAACTCAGCCCAGAAAAACGCTACAGCCGCACCTTTCAGTCCATTACCGATATCTGGGGTGCAGAAGTCGCCGCGAATCTCGCTAACGCCAGTAAGGCTCTGGACGAGCTACCAATGGACGGCGTCCAATGAGAAAACGTGACAGTATCGCAACACGAATATTTGCACTGTTTGTTCTGGTGGGGCTAATTTCCGGCGCCTTTGTTCTGTCCAATTCGTTTTCTTTTCAACAGCTGACCACCAGCTCGCGGGCACTGGTCAATGAACAACTCCCTATTCTGGTTTCAGCCGCCAAAGTTGCACAAATCGGCGGCAGCATTACCACGGATGCAACCAACCTCGCACTGGCGACAAACGTGCAGGCACTTCAACGCGCCAGACAAAAACTGGCTGACACCCTGCCCAAACTAGAGCAAGTCACAGATTCCAGCGCCGTAAGCCAGGGAAGCCCGGAGTTCGCCACCCTTGTTGGCCGCCTTTCGGAAAACATCGACAACATTTACCGCAACACCGACAACAAACTCAAACGCCAGAACGCCCTGCGACTGTTAAGACAACAACTACACTGGCTGCAAATCGACTTCGTTGAAGAAGTCACGCCGCTAATCACCGACAGCCAATACAACCTGAATCAAATGCTGGAGAAACTCGCCCAACAACAGGCACTGACGCCGGAAGAGTTCACCACGTTGAGAAAAGAGTCTGACGTTCAGGTGCAGCTACTCAAACTGGAAGCCGATCTGAATCTGGTGTTGGATCTGCTTCAGCGGGCATCCCTATTCAGCGACAGAAACGACATTCTGACGGCGCAGAGCGTGATTGATGAAACCTTGCTGTCCATCGACCGACAATCAGAGCTTCTGTCGCCCTATCCCAGCACTGTTACCATCCGGCAAATGGCAGCTCAGGTGAAATCAATGACATCAGGCGAGGCGAATGTCATTTCTCAGAGCCTGAACGTTGTTGATCTGGACGAACGGAACCGGGAGCTTTTAACGGAAAACCAAACCCTGATTGAGCACGTCAGGCAGCTCATCAACCAAGCCGTCGCATTTGCAGAAAAGCAAAACACAGAAATGTCCCAAGCCCTGATTGATGTGATCAATCAAAGCAGCAAACAACTAAAATTCACCCTGATCGGCATCGTCATTCTTATCCTGTTTGTCGGGGTGTATCTACGCAGCCAGCTGCTCAACCGGCTATCAAATGTGCTGAGGAGTATGCGCCATCTCGCCCAGGGTGAACTTCAACCACTCATTGATATCCGGGGGAAAGATGAAGTGAGTTCGCTGGCGCAAGCCACCAACATCTTCAACGAGCAGGCGAGACAGGTAAAAGAAAATACCGCCATGCTCGAAATGAAAAACCGCCAGCTGACAGAAGAGATCCAGCAAAGAAAGCTCGCGGAGAAACACCTTCAGGATACACAGGAAGAACTGGTTCAGGCCGCCAAGCTGGCCGTTTTAGGGCAACTTACCTCCGGGATCGTGCATGAGTTCAGTCAACCGCTGGCTGCCATCAGCTCTTACACTTACCTTGCCGAGCAATATGTCCAGCAAGAGAAATTGACGCTCGCCCAGGACAAGCTGCAAAGAATCAACCGCATCACTGACCGCGCGACAAGGCTGTGCCAGCACCTGAAATCTTTTGCCCGCAAAACCGACGATCTTACCCAACCCACCTCGGTGAACCGCGTGTTAAACAATGCCTTGGATTTGTTTACCGACAGCCTGCCTGAGGCCTGGGTTTTCACAGAGATTGCCAGTGAACTTCGGGTTCTCGCCAATGAAGTGAGGTTGGAGCAGGTTTTTGTCAATCTCATCAGCAACAGCATTGATGCCATCAAGCAAAAGCAGCAAGACGATACTTTCACGCCACGCATCCATATCTTCGCCAGACAGGAAAACGATCAGGTCGCCATTCATATCATCGACAATGGATGCGGCATGAATGCGGAAGCAAAGGAAAAAGTCTTCGAACCGTTTTACACCACAAAAGAGGTCGGCAGCGGTCTTGGATTGGGTATGTCTATCACGCATAACATCATGAAAGATTTCGGAGGGAAGATTGCGGTTAATTCAGAACAAGGCCAGGGGACGGAGGTCATTCTATGTCTGAAGGCAACGTAATTCTGGTCGAAGATGACAACGAGCTGAGGGAAAGCCTGAAGGAGATTCTGGAACTGCAGGGCTTTTCCGTCACCTCGTTCGCCACCGCCGATACGGCGTTAGCCAGCTTGCAATACAACAGCGACACCGTGGTGGTGTCTGATATCCGCATGCCGGTCATGGATGGGATCACATTTCTCAAGCACCTTCAGCAGCTTGATTCTGCGCTGCCAGTGATCATGATTTCCGGGCATGCCGATATTGAAACAGCGCTAGAATCCATCAAGCTGGGCGCGTTTGATTTTGTGGAAAAGCCGCTGCGCCCTGAGCGTTTGATTGGTCTGGTAGAAAAGGCAACCCAACACCGGGCACTGACGCTGGAAAACAGGCGACTTCGCCAGCAAAAGCTTCGTGATATTTCTATCGACGAACTGTTGATCGGCCAGTCCGCGCCCATGCAGAAGCTCAAACAGCGGGTGATCACTCTGGCTAATGCAGAAGTGAATATTGTGATTAACGGTGAGACCGGCACAGGAAAAGAAAAAATCGCCCGGACGTTACATAGCCAGTCAAACCGGAAAGACCACCCTTTCGTTGCCATCAACTGTGGAGCGATGCCGGAGAACCTGATTGAGTCCGAATTGTTCGGCCACGAGGCCGGGAGTTTTACCGGTGCAAACAAGAAACGTATCGGGAAAATCGAACACGCCTCTGGCGGCACCCTATTTCTGGATGAAATAGAAAGCATGCCACTGACCGCCCAGATCCGTTTGTTGCGCGTGATTCAGGAAGGCGAACTGGAACGGGTTGGCAGCAATGAAACCGTAAAAGTCGACCTCAAAGTGCTTTCAGCGGCAAAAGGCGATTTGCTTTCCCTCTCCCAAGAAGGCACATTCCGACAGGATTTGTACTACCGGTTAAATGTCGCCTCTCTGGATATTCCCCCACTTAGGGAACGCAAATCTGACATCCCACAGCTGTTGGGGCATTTTCTCTTTCAAGCAGAGCAAAGGTTGGGACAAAAAGCCCCCACGCTAACATCGGTCCACTTCCAGCAATTAATGGCCCATGACTGGCCGGGCAACGTCAGGGAACTCATGAACGAAGCTGACCGCATTGTGCTGGGTATCTCCGATCTCATCTTTACGGGCAGTAACGAGAACTGTCATACCCTTGCCCACCAAATGGCGCAGTATGAGTTTTCACTGCTTCATCACACGCTCAAACAATTCAACGGACATATCGCACAAGCCGCAGAGTATCTGGATGTACCGAGGAAGAACCTCTATTTGAGAATGAAAAAGTACGGCCTTAAAAAGGAAAACTACCTCGTTGATTTTGAAGGGGATGATCAGTAGGTCAGTTTTGACCTACTCTATTCGGTTAAATGACCGCCATTGACACATGACTTCGTGATGAATAATTTTCGGGCACTTTAAAATCAACCACTTAAACATATCAATAACATTGGCATAACACTTGTAATGCTCCACTGGCGATGGACAGGAATTCCCCTGTTTCATGAATCTAATGGAGTGTTTTATGACAGCAAGCAGCTATCAAGGATCGACCAGCCTATCTGCAAAAGTTTCACTCGCGGGAGCAATACTCGTTGCGCTTGGCAGTACTTCAGCAATGGCAATGTCCGACGCAAACCTCGTTATTGTCACTTCTTTTTCCAACGACGTTACGGACGTTTATGAAAAGGCGTTCGAAGAAAAATACCCAGGGGTAAATGTCGAGGTGCTGTCCAAAAAGACCACCGCCGGTATCAAATACCTTCAGGAAACCGCCAGCAACAACAAATCTGATATTTTCTGGGCATCAGCACCCGATGCTTTCGAAGTACTCAAAGACAACAACCTTCTTGCTCCATACCAGTCTTCAGTCACGGGTATCCCCGAAACAGTCGGCTCCTTTCCTATTAATGACCCGGACGGTTTCTACAAAGGCTTTGCGCTTTCCGGCTATGGGATTATGTGGAACACCCGCTACATGAAAGCCAAAAAACTGCCGATGCCGAACGAATGGCAGGATTTGGCAAAGCCGATCTATCACAACCATGTCGGCATGTCCGCACCTTCACGTTCAGGCACGACTCACCTGACAGTTGAAGCAATATTGCAGGGTGAAGGCTGGGATCAAGGCTGGGAAACCCTGAAAGCCATCTCAGGTAACTTCAAAACGGTCACAGAACGCAGCTTTGGCGTGCCTGATGGTGTCAACAGCGGCGCATTCGGGCTGGGTATCGTGATTGACTTCTTTGGCCTGTCATCCAAAGCCAGCGGCTTCCCGGTCGAATTCCACTACCCGACTGTGACCGCATTGGTGCCAGCTAACGTGGGCATCGTGAAGGATGCGCCAAACAGTGAAGCTGCCGCCGCATTTGTCGATTTCCTTCTGTCTGAAGAAGGCCAGGCGCTGCTTCTGGACAAGAAAATCCAGCGTCTGCCCGTCAACCCTGCGGCATATGCCAGCACACCGGAAGGCTTCCCGAACCCGTTTACCGGCGAAAAACTGGGCACCGTTGATTTCGATCTGGATCTCTCCAAATCCCGCTACAACGTCGTCAACAGCCTGTTCGACGTAATGATCACGTATCGATTGGATGAGCTTCGTGAAGCCACAGAAGCAATCCAAGAGGCAGAAGCCAAAGCGGAAGGATCAAACAATGAAAAGGCACTGTCACTCATTGCAGAAGCCAAGCGTCTTGTCAGTGAAGTTCCGGTTACCGCATCACAGGCATCAAACCCAGAATTCGCCGCTGTCTTTACCAAAAAACGTAAAAAAGCGACCGATAGCGTAGGCGCCCGTCAGGCGGAAATAGAACAGGCATGGGATAAAGCCACTCTGGAGAACTACAACAAAGCTACTGAGCTTGCCGAGCAAGCCAGCAGCATCCTGTAGTCGCGCAACCGCCCCTTTCGTTTATGACGCTTTAAACGTTGCAAGGGGCGGTTTTTCACCGGACATCGGAGTATCTCATGAGCAACATTTCTCTTTCTCAATCGGATAAATCAGCACAAGCTGGAAGCAAAAGTCTCTGGAGCAAAGTCCGGCAGGACTGGGCGCTCTATCTCAGTGCCGTGGTGATTGCATTTTTTGTGATCGTGTTTCTTTTTGTGCCCGTGATTAAAGTTATTTTTGTCGCGTTTCAGGATCAAAGCGGTTCATTCACGCTTGTTAACTTCAAGGATTTCTTTGGTTCCAGCCTGTTCCGCGAATCGTTTTTCAACTCTTTCTATGTCGCCTTTATGTCTGTCATTGTGGCATCCATCATTGCGATGCCACTGGCCTATTTCACCAGCCGCTTTAAGTTTCGTGGTGCTGTGCTTATCCAGACCTTGGGTATTGTGCCGCTGATCATGCCACCCTTTATTGGTGCCGTGGCGATGCAGCTGCTGTTTGGTGAAAACGGTACGCTAAACCTTCTGTTGGATGAATATTTCGGCTTTACGATTCCCTTGATGGAGGGGCTGAACGGGGTCATTTTTGTTCAAAGCGTCCACTATTTTCCTTTCATTCTTATTAACTTATCTGCTGCCTTACAGAATATTGACCGCTCGATGGAAGAATCTGCCCAATCACTGGGTTCTTCCGGATTGAGATTGTTCCGTCGTATCGTCTTTCCGTTAGCCATGCCCGGTTATGTTGCCGGTGCATCGCTGGTGTTTGTAAAAGTCTTTGATGACCTCGGCACACCGCTGCTGCTGAATGTAAACAACATGCTCGCCCCACAGGCATACCTGCGCATCTCTTCCGTTGGTATTTCAGACCCGATGGGCTATGTCATTTCCGTCATTCTGGTTGCGTTCTCTGCCTTTGCGTTGTGGGTTTCCCTGCAGGCGCTGAAAGGAAAAGATTACTCGACCAGTCAGAAAGGCGGTGGTGGCCTGTCAAAACGGGAACTTCGCCCGATGGAGAAACTGGGATGCTACGCCGTGATCGGGCTGATTCTGGCGCTGGTTCTCGCACCGCACTTTGCGCTGCTTCTGCTCTCTTTCGGTACCATCTGGAGCTACAGCCCATTGCCTGATGGCTTTACGTTTGAGCATTACACAACTGCCGTTACCCAAGCGTCTGAGTTTATTACCAATACCCTTCTGTATGCGGGTCTCGCCGGTCTGATTGATGTCATTCTGGGTACTGCCATCGCCTATCTGGTGTGGCGTACAAAAATGGTAGGTCGCAAATGGCTGGACTTCGGTGCCATGGCCGCGCTTGCCGTTCCCGGTGTAGTGCTGGGTATTGGCTACCTGCGCACTTTCTATGATGTGGAAATGCCCTTCATCGGCAGTTCAATGGCGACCTGGTGGGGCATCATCGTTATCGCCCTGTCTGTGCGCCGCCTTCCCTACGCGCTTCGTTCATGTGTGGCGGCACTTCAACAGGTCAGCCCTTCCTTTGAAGAAGCCTCTGAAAACCTGGGAGCGACCCGCACCACCACCATTAGACGCATTGTGATTCCATTAATGGCAGCCGGTATTCTGGCGGGCTTTATTACTGCGTTCGCGACCGCGGCCGTGGAGCTTTCTGCCACTATCATGCTGGTTTCCAAGGAATCCGATGCCCCACTGGCGTATGGACTCTACATCTTCATGCAAAGCGCTGCCGGGCGTGGACCGGGTGCGGCGTTAGGGGTGATTGCCGTCGTCATTGTCGGCTTGGCGACGTATCTCTCCCACACCATTATCGAGCGCACCCGTCAGGCGCACAGTGAAAAACAACATTAAGAAAAGGAACGTCTTATGAATACGGATAAAAGCCAACAGGTGGGCATCACCATCAAAGATCTCACCCTCTCTTTTGGAGACACAGAAGTGCTCAAAGGCGTAAATCTGGACATTAAGCCGGGTGAGTTTTTCGCGTTCCTTGGTCCATCTGGCTCTGGTAAATCGACCCTTCTGCGCGCCATTGCAGGTTTTGGCCCCGAGCCAAAAGGAAAAATCCTGCTCGGCAATGAAGACATAAAGTCATTGCCGCCGTGGAAACGCAATGTCGGGATGGTATTCCAAAGTTATGCCCTTTGGCCGCACATGACCGTCAGGCAAAACGTGGCCTATGGACTCGAAGAAAGAAAAGTACCCACTGCGCAAATTAGGGAGCGCGTGGACAATGCGCTCAACCTCGTTGGTCTCTATCATTTGGCAGATCGACGCCCTTCGCAGCTTTCCGGTGGCCAGCAGCAGCGAGTAGCTATTGCGCGCACTGTGGTTGTTGAGCCCCGTGTTTTGCTGCTGGATGAGCCGTTATCAAACCTGGATGCCAACCTTCGTGAGCAGATGCGCCGGGACTTGCTTGACCTTCAGCGCCAGCTGGGACTGACCACCATCTTCGTGGCCCATGATCAGGAAGAAGCCAACACCATTTCCGACCGGATTGCCGTATTAGACCAAGGGGTTATCCAACAGGTAGGTGCCCCTATGGAGTTATATGATAACCCGGTCAACAAATTTGTGGCCGACTTCCTGGGAACAGCCAATATGCTGGAGGGGCAATTGCAACAAGCTGCCAGCGGAAAAAACTTCACCACACCATCGGGGATCTCATTCCCGTTTGATCATCCGATCAGCGGTGATGTTTCCCTTGTTTTCCGCCCTCAAAGCCTTGAAATTGCAAGCAACTCGCTGCCAGATGACAGGATTACCCTGCAAGGTTTCGTCAAACACCGGGAGTTTTTGGGTCATTTGGTTCGGTACAGCATTGATGTGGGTGGACAGGTATTGATGGTGGATGATCCTCACCGTCGCGGGGCGGAACATCTGAGAAACGGTGAACCAATCCGATTGGCGTTGAAGCCGGAAGAAGTGGTTGCGCTGCAATAGCTTTGGTAGGAAACCGTTTACTAAGCGTCGGCGTTGTCTGGCGCTTTTCTGGTTTAAAAGCGGGTACTTATTTAAAGCCCCAAAATGAAAAAAACCAGCGTTGATAGGCCAATACCGACGCTGGTTTTCCTCGAGTTTTTACGTTGGCAGATTTAGAGTTCTGCCCTCTCATTAATTTCCTTCAGCTGATAGAACCAAACAGAAAGAAATGAAAGTTCTTAGGGTCCGTTTACCTTTCAGGTTCAAAACGAGCCAGAAAGATAAACTGACCCCAGCTCAAAATCAGTCTGTAAGTGGCGGCCTGCATTACCGACTGGTTCCGAACACAGGGCTAATTTAGTATCTGCAGAATAAGAAAACTGTGAGGTAAACGTAAAAGTTCCCTTATGTTTTAATAAGATGCAGAAAAAATGCGAGGCAGATTAAACTCTGGAACTGGCATCACGCTGCGCAGCGAAATAAGTGCATTTTTTAACCGGCGAAATTTGTGACGCACTCCGCGCGCCCCAAGGCGTAGAGCCGTTTCTCCCGGATATTGCGTCTCGATTCATTCCAGTTTTCAATCACCACTTCCCGGTATTCTCCCCGGCCGGTTTCGGAAAACAAGAAACGATCCACCGTATGGTTGTAGGCTTCCAAATCCATTTTTTCCTGATACACCACACCCATCAGTTCAAACGCTTTGGCTTTCTCTTTACTGCTGCCAATCACGGTAAACCGTTGCAGCGTATCCAGTGCCGCTTCGTATTCACATTCAACAACCTGCTGCTCTGCTGCCAACAATTTGCCGTGTACCCCGTAGGTAGATACATAACTACAACCACCTATCATCATGGTGATGGCGAGTATTAGTGCCTGTCTCATCGTGGTTCCTTATCTATTGTGATTTATTGGGAGCGGCAATCTTTTGTCACCTTTCTGGTATTAATTGGAAGAAGCAAATTCCGAGCCATTACAAAGGGTTCGCGGCTAATTATAGAGGAATCCCAGTTTCGACATTTTCAATTTCCACGGCTTCAACCACGTTTTCTAGAAGAAACGAGAAAACCAATGATGGAGCCACCTATGAAAGTAGCCGTGTTCAGCGCCAAATCTTATGACCAGACGGCGTTTGAAACGTGGAATGCACAGTTCGGTCATACCCTTCAGTTCTACCCATTCCGTCTCTCGGCGGACACTTCCAAGCTGTTGCACGGGTTTGATGCCATCTGCGCCTTTGTGAATGATGATTTGAGTGCCCCTATCCTCGAAGAGCTGGTAAAACACGGCGTAAAAGTGATTGCGATGCGATGTGCCGGTTACGATAAAGTGGATGTTGATGCCGCTAAAAAGCTGGGATTACAGATTGTCCGCGTTCCGGCCTACTCCCCGGAATCTATCGCTGAACATACTGTCGGGCTGATGCTCTGCCTTAACCGCCATATTCACCGCGCCTACCAGCGAACCCGGGATGCCAACTTCAACCTCGAAGGCTTGAAAGGCTATAACTTCCATGGCCGTACCGTCGGTGTCGTCGGCACGGGGCGGATAGGCATTGCAACCCTTCGTATCCTCAAAGGGCTTGGAATGAACCTGCTGGTACATGACCCTTACGAAAATCCGGAAGCCATTGCACTTGGCGCCAAGTATGTTTCGTTGGATGAGCTTTTCGCCAAATCCCATGTCATCACCTTGCATTGCCCCCTGATGCCGGAAAATCACCATATGCTGAACAAATCTGCGTTCGATAAGATGCAGGACGGGGTGATGATCATTAACACCAGCCGCGGAGGATTGCTGGATTCAAAAGATGCGATAGAAGCGCTGAAACAACGCCGCATCGGCGCTCTAGGCGTAGATGTGTACGAACATGAACAGGATTTGTTTTTTGAAGACAAGTCCAATGACGTGATCCAGGATGACGTTTTCCGCCGGCTTTCTGCATGCCACAACGTGTTATTCACCGGCCATCAGGCATTCCTGACTGATGAGGCGCTGGGCAATATTGCCGAAACCACCTTGTCTAACATCGCCAAATTTGAAGCGGGCGAACCGTCTGGAAACGAGTTATTCCAGGACTAATCTGCTGATTTTGAAATAAAAAAGGCAGGTTTCGACCTGCCTTTCTTTATTGATAACCGCTTGGGAAGAGGTTAAGGACGCACACCCAGTTTTACGGTGCCGTTTTGTTCAAACATGGCCACTTCTTTACGTTTACGACCCAACAGGATTGGCTTGTCATCGTAAAACAGGAAGTTTTTCCAGTATTGCTTGAACACGCCCCAGCGGGTCTCAATCACGTTGTTCTTTTCATAACAAAAATAAACCACGCAGTTGTCTTCCCACGGGAAAAAGGCCAGAAATTCTTCAGGCAAGTCGCCCTCTGCTTCCCAAGGTTCCTGCCAGTTCTCTTCTTTTTGCCAGACTTCACGCATGATTGGCCAATCGCCTTTGCCGAAGTGATCCGGTGTCGGGCTTTGCTGGCTGATAAAATCACGCCACAACTGCGCACCACGATCTGTGGTCATCGGTTTGATGTGCTCACGATCTTCTTCAGCCACAGGCATAGACTGATGGGTAAAAATCCACTTGCGTTTATAGTCTTCAAAAGGGATGTAATTCATAGTTCTCTCGGGTTGTGCAAGAAACCCTACTTTCCTGCAAACATGTAGCCTTCACCGTGTACGGTTATGAATAGCTGGGGTTTTTTCGGCTCGTCTTCTATTTTATTGCGAAGACGGCGAACCAACACATCCACGGTTCTGTCGTTTGGCGCATCAACCCGGTGACTGAGCAAATTGAGCATGCGCTCCCGGCTCAGTACCCGGTTGGGATTGGAAGTAAACGCCACCAACATTTCATATTCTGCTTTGGTCAGCTTGACGGCTTCACCGCCTTTGCTCAGTGCGCGACGGTTGATGTCAAACGTCCAGCCATTGAAAGCGACAATCTTATCATCTTCTTCTGGCAAACTCTCTACGCTTGGCGCGTTACTCACTGCGTTGTTAGCGCGTGAAATACGCCACAACAGGTTACGCACACGCACCAGAAGTTCACGCAGTTCCAGGGGTTTGGTGCAGTAATCATCTGCGCCCATTTCCAAACCCACAATACGGTCAATGCTGTCCGTGCGGGCAGTAATAAGAATGATGCCGATATCGGACTGGCTACGCAGCTCACGTGTCAGCATCAACCCATCCTCACCGGGAAGGTTAATATCAAGCAACACTAAATCTACATGTCGCTCAGAAAGTACTTTGTGCATCTCCCTGCCATCAGCGGCCTGACTGACGTTATATCCTTGTTTTTCGAAGTATCCGCTGACCATAGTCCGGGTCACCACTTCATCATCTACGACCAGAATGTGATAACTCACTCAACCTCTGTTCACATTTCGTCATGAGGAGGCGCACTGTATCAGTAAAGCGCCCATTAAGTTTGATTTAAATCACATTTTCTGTGTTTTTTTACAGCACGTCTTACGGTCAAACCTTAAGCAAATCACAGGCGCTTATGCGAGCGATGTATCGAAATTGTTGTTTTAGCACGTTTTTTTAGTGATACAGCACCAATTTATTGATTCAGCGATCATTCCATTCATCTATTTTCACATGCCAGCAGCATCTGTTCATTTTTCTGCGTAACCATATTCACATCCAATCGGTACTATTCGCGACTCGAAATAACGCATCAAAAACATGTAGCTAAATACCCTGACCAACTGAAGAAAAAGGCAGCAACAGCGCGTGATTTTTGCCCACAGGATTGCCTGTTTGGACAAACTTTCACCCTTTTAGGCCTGAACCTCCAGAAATGCAGGGTTAAGTGGGCTGGCTTGCTTCCAATCAACATGTCGGGAATGGGCCCAAACACTGTCTACGAAAACTTTTATGGGTGTATCCATTTTTATGAAAACGCTATTAAAGAAGCTGACCAAACCTAGCGCGAAGTACTCCATCATTGCGCTGGTCCTGATCGGTGTTGTTATTGCGGTCGCCGGCGTGGTCGTAATGAATCAGTCACTGGCATATTTCTCGAAAACTGAGTTCTGTGTGTCGTGCCATACCATGCAGCAGAACTACGAGGAATATAAGCAATCTATCCACTACAGCAACGCGAAGGGTATTCGTGCTGAGTGTGTAGACTGTCACCAGCCTAAAGACTTCACAGGTAAAATCCTGCGTAAACTGGGCGCCTACAAAGACGTTTACCACCACTTCGTAACAGGCAAAATCGACACGCCTGAACAGTTTGAAGAGCACCGACTCGAGCTGGCCCAAAAAGTTTGGGACCGCATGGCTGATGAGAACTACAAAACCTGTACCACTTGCCATTCTTACGATGCGATGGATCACAGCAAACAGTCTGTACAGGCGATGAAAGAGATGATCCCGGCTGCCAAAGAAAACATGGCATGTATCGAGTGTCACAAAGGTATTGCCCACGAACTGCCAAATATGGCTGGCGGTTTCCGTAAGACTTTCGAAACCCTGAGCGCTTCTGCAGTTGCTCCGGCTGGCGCGAAGAAACTGTACTCGCTGAGCGAGAAGAGCCTGTTCGCGACTGCTGACGCTAACGGCAAAGTAGAAGGCCAACTTCTGCCAGCTTCTGAAGTTGAAGTGATTGGTGAAGAAGGCGACATGCTGAAAGTGCGCATTCAAGGCTGGATCGAAACCAACGGTAAAGGCCGCGTAATGACGGAATACATGGGTAAACGTGTATTCAAGGCAACAGTACGTGGTGACGTGAAAGCAACTGAAACTGTGATTTCTGAAGAAGTTGACCCAGCGACTCACATGTCTTGGACTCAAGTTGCGGTAAATGCCTACATCACTAAAGACGGCATGCTGGACAGCATTGAACCTGTTTGGGAATACGCATCTGAAATGTACGCGTCTTCTTGTAACTCTTGTCACGCAGCACCGGCACCTGGCCACTTCACTGCGAACGGTTGGATCTCAAGCCTGAAGGCGATGAGTGCATATTACCGTCTGAGCAAGACAGAAGAGCGCACCCTGCTGAAATACCTGCAAAACCACGGTAGCGACACCGGCGGTGCAGGCGCGCACTAATCAGCAATAAAAGACAAAAAAGGCAGATGCACTCATGTGCATCTGCCCTAACGATTAAAAACTATAAGGACTCCTACATGGCGACTGAAAAACAACAAGGCATTACCCGCCGTCGTTTTCTCTCTGGCATGTTAACCGCCAGTGCCACTGCAGTAATCGGTACCAGCCTGCTGGCGCCTCGCAAGGCAATGGCCGCGACTGATGCGAAAAGCACTTTCTCAGGCGAAGTGATCCACGGTTCACACTGGGGTGCATTCCGCGCGAAAGTTGAAAACGGTATCTGGATCGACACAGTTCCATTCGAACACGATCCACACCCAACCGTTATGCTGAACGCAGTACGCGAAGTGGTTTACAACCCATCACGTGTTAAATACCCAATGGTACGTCTGGACTGGCTGAAGCACGGCTGGAAATCTGACACTACCCAACGTGGTGATAACCGTTTTGTACGTGTGCCATGGTCTCAGGCTCTGGACTTCTTCCACCACGAGCTGGAGCGCGTTCAGACGACTTACGGCCCAAGCGCACTGTACGCGGGTAACACTGGCTGGCAGTCAGTAGGTAAATTCAACGCAGCGGGCACCATGATGCAACGCGGTGTTGGCCTGCACGGTACTTTCCTGGCGAAAATGGGTGACTACTCCACCGGTTCTGCGCAGGTAGTTCTGCCTTACGTTGCCGGTGCAATGGAAGTTTACGAACAGCAAACTTCATGGCCTGTAGTTCTTGAGAACGCGAAAAACATCGTGATCTGGGGTAACGACCCTATCAAGAACCTGCAAGTTGGCTGGCAGATCCCAGACCACAGCGTTTACAGCTACTACCAGCAGCTGGCTGAGAAAGTGAAAGCAGGCGAAATCAACGTTATCCACGTTGACCCTGTTAAGACTTCTTCTTACAAATACTTCGGCGGCAAGCAGATTGCGGTTAACCCACAAACTGACGTTCCGTTGATGCTGGCACTGGCGTACACCCTGTACACCGAGAAACTGCACGACGAGCAGTTCCTGGCTGACTACACCACTGGTTTCGACAAGTTCCTGCCTTACCTGCTGGGTGAGAAAGACGGCGTGGCGAAAACTCCTGAGTGGGCAGAGAAGATCTGTGGCGTTAAAGCCGATGACATCCGTGAACTGGCGCGCACCATGGCAAGTGGCCGCACCCAAATCATGGCTGGCTGGTGTCTGCAGCGTATGCAGCACGGCGAACAGTACGCATGGATGATCGTTGTACTGGCAGCAATGCTGGGTCAAATCGGTCTGCCAGGCGGTGGTTTCGGCTTCGGCTGGCACTACAACGACGCTGGCTGTATCACCTCTGCTGGCCCGCTGATGTCTGGTTTCAGCTCAGTAACTGGCGTTGACCCAATCCACAACGGCAGCTACAACGGCTACTCAAGCTACATTCCAATCGCGCGTATTGTTGATTGTCTTGAGAACCCAGGCAAAACCATCGATTTCAACGGTCACAAAGTGAAGTACCCAGAAATCAAGATGGCGATTTCTTGTGGTAGTAACCTGTTCCACCAGCACCAAGATCGTAACCGTATGATCAAGGCGTGGCGTAACCTGGAAACTTACGTTTCTATCGACCACCAGTGGACAGCAAGCTGCCGCTTCGCAGACATCGTTCTGCCAGCGACCACGACTTACGAGCGTAACGACATCGATTCATTCGGTAACCACTCAAACAAAGGCATCATCGCGATGAAACAAATCGTTGAGCCAATGTTTGAAGCGAAAGACGACTTCGATATCTTCCGTGAGCTGTGCAGCCGTTTCGGTCGTGAAGAAGCCTTCACCGGCGGCAAGACTAAAATGGAATGGATCGAAGAGATCTACAACGGTGCGCGTCTGCAAGGCCGTGGTATCGGTGTTCGTATGCCTAACTTCGTTAAATTCTGGGAAGAAGAGCAATTCATTGCGTTCCCAGAAGGTACCGAGTGGGTTCGTCACTCAGCGTTCCGTAAAGAACCGGATCTGGAGCCACTGGGAACCGCGACTGGCCTTATCGAAATCTACTGTAAGACTATCGCTGACATGGGTTACGACGACTGTCAGGGCCACCCAATGTGGTTCGAGAAAGTGGAACGTAGTCACGGTGGTCCTAAGTCGAACAAGTACCCGCTGCACATGCAAAGCTGTCACCCGAACTACCGTCTGCACTCGCAGCTGTGTTCTTCTGACGACTTCCGTGGTACTTACACTGTTGCTGGCCGCGAGCCTTGCTACATCAGCTCTGCAGACGCAGCGGCGCGTGGCATC
Organism: Enterovibrio paralichthyis; assembly: GCF_019209835.1. Taxonomy (NCBI): domain Bacteria; kingdom Pseudomonadati; phylum Pseudomonadota; class Gammaproteobacteria; order Vibrionales; family Vibrionaceae; genus Enterovibrio; species Enterovibrio paralichthyis. The sequence goes on from NZ_JAHUTS010000017.1 coordinate 15,735, forward strand.
AAGTCTGGCGATCTGGTACGCGTGTTTAACGACCGTGGTCAGGTACTGGCAGGTGCAGTCGTGACTGACGACTACAAAGCAGGCGTTTGTCGTATCGAAGAAGGTGCATGGTACTCTCCGCTGGAAGGTGGCAAGCCAGGTACCCTGTGTACTTACGGCGATCCAAACGTACTGACCATGGATATCGGTACTTCTAAGCTGGCTCAGGCAACTTCTGCGCACACCGCACTGGTTGAGATTGAGAAATTCACCGGCAAAGTACCCGCAGTCACTGGCTTCAGCGGCCCGACTGAAGTTAGCGATGTTAACCCACTGTTCCCAGCGATGGATATCGCATAAGAGACAGTGTGAAGAAAAAGGGCAGCTAAGCTGCCCTTTTTTACTCTAACTTATATACACTTGAAGGGCTTATACCCAAGTGTCCTCTTTCTACAGGCTGCTTGGGTATACACTCTAACGCTTATCGAAAAACGGAATGACAATGCAAGAATTTATTGCCATTAACGAGCAACGTGCCGAATTCTACTGGTGGATGTCATCACTGTTCGCCACCGAGTTAACGCAGGACGACCTGAACAACTACCACGGCGCTGACATGGATAACTATTTCTCCGTGCTGGCCATGACAGGCGAACTGAGTACACCCGTAGCCGGGCTTCGTGAAGCACTGGCAAAACTGAAAACACGTCAGGATGCCCAACTGGAGCTGGCGGCCGATTTCTGCGGCCTGTTCCTGAGCACGCCGAAAACCGGTGCCCTGCCCTACGCCTCTATCTATATTGGCGAATCTGGTCTTTTGAATGACAAGCCAGCGCAGGAAATGGGTAAATGGATGGAAAGTTACGGCATTGCCCAGCGTAAAGATTTCAACGAACCTTTCGACCATCTGGCCGTGGTTTTGGATTTCATGGGTAATCTCGTCATTCTGGCAAATAAAGAAGAAGACGAAGAAAAACAAGAAGCGGTGATGCAAGAGCAACAGCGTTTTCTGGAAACCATGGTGATGCCTTGGATTGAACAATTCCAAAGCACCCTTAACCAGTTTGACCAATTTGGCTTCTATAAAGCGGCAGGTAATCTGCTGGTCAGCTTTATCAAACTGGACTTAGCCTTCCTCAAAGGCGAATAAATTATTTACCCAAACAATCAGCCGGGTTATTACCCGGCTTTTTTATTTTAAAGAATTCATTTAGCTAGCCCGAAATTGCTTGACCACCATCAAGCTTATTTACCTTGCTGAAATAGAATAATTGCGACAAGTGGCGGTAGCCATTAAACTGTGAACGCAAGCGATTGGCATTGAGATATTTCCTGAGAATTACACCAGACTCAAGTAACTGCCTCGCGAGATTGCCCTGCCCCCAATTGCCGTTATCCGGCCCTGTGCATACAGCATCATGGTTTGCATTGATATCGGGGAATGAAGCGCATCTCCCAAGCTAAATGAACCTGAAGCCGGTGACATAGCCGGAATTGTACGCCGCTGATTGAAAGCGGCGTAAACATGTGCAGCACCTGACAATTCATACGCTGCCAATGAAAACGATAAGAAGATTACCGAATGGCAACAATTAAAGACGTCGCTCGTCTCGCAGGTGTCTCGACCACCACCGTTTCGCACGTGATCAATAAGACACGTTTTGTGGCCGAGAACACCACTACAAAAGTATGGGCGGCAGTTGATGAACTGAATTACGCACCAAGCGCCGTCGCGCGCAGTCTGAAATGTAACTCTACCCGCACCATTGGCATGCTGGTAACCAAATCCACAAACCCATTCTTTGCGGAAGTGGTACATGGCGTTGAAGAATATTGCTACAACGAAGGCTACACCCTGATCCTTTGTAACACCGAAGGCAACCTGGCAAAACAGCGCGATTACCTGCGCATGCTGGCTGAGAAGCGCGTTGATGGCCTGTTGGTTATGTGTTCAGACCTGAATGAAGAACTGCTGGCACTGCTGGAGAAAAAAGCGGATCTGCCAATGGTCGTGATGGACTGGGGTACCCAGCACGTGAATACCGACTGTATTCAGGATAACGCTGAGCTGGGTGGCTACATTGCGACGAAACATTTCATCGAAAACGGCCACACCAAAATCGGTTGTATCTCCGGCCAAATGGACAAACTGACCTGCCAGGAGCGCCTGCAAGGTTTCCGCCGTGCGTTGGAAGAAGCCGGTTTGACCTATCACCCTGAGTGGATTGTTGAAGCAGACTTTGAATGTGACTCAGCAGTTGAGGCGACAAATAAGCTGATCGCGCAGAAAGACCGCCCTACGGCTGTGTTCTGCTTTAACGACATCATGGCGTTGGCGGCAATCAGTACGTTCAGACAAGCCGGTTTGGATGTGCCGAACGACATTTCTGTGATTGGCTACGACAACATTGATCTGGCAGGCTTCTTCTCGCCGCCTTTGACGACCATCCACCAGCCGAAAAACCGACTGGGTAAAACCGCCATCAAGTTGCTGATGGAGCGTTTGGCGAACAAAGAAAACAAGCAACAAATTTTCGAAATGCAGCCAGAACTGGTGGTGCGCCGTTCAGTGAAAAACTTGAACAACTAATCGGCGCACTTCGTGCAAAATTACATCAAAAAGCCCGAGATTACACTCGGGCTTTTTTGTTTTTTGCAAGTTTTATGAAAATTGGAATCTTATTGTTGCGACAAAGCTCAAAATCGCTAAAATGCCCAGTTTTCTAGTGCTACCCTTATTCAGATTAACGAATTGGGTGAAACGGACAAAAATTCTTCTATAACAAGAGGAACCCTTTATTTTTAGACGTATCAATAACGCTCTATCTGAACCAAGATCACACTTTGCTAGACCAGCAATAACGACAAAATGACATGATTCGGTTAAGCTAAATCATGTTAAGAAAAGGCAAACCACGGCGAAAGCGTGGGACGCAAAGCTTCCGGCCTCACACCGACGATAACTTCAACGGTGATGGTAGCGGGGTTACCGATGACGTTAGCATTTCAAAGCCCGGTTCACCCGGTTCGTTGACAATTCTCTGAATTCGCTTTGCTACGTTACTCCTTGACCATTCATCCAGGAACGTATTGATTGAGAATAAGTCACATGGATAAACCTACTCTAAAAAACACACTGAAGTTCTTCGAATGTCTGGGCAAAATCAAATCCCGTTCTATGTTTGGCGGATTTGGTGTTTTTTGCGACGAGACAATGTTCGCGCTTGTCGTGAATGATCAGCTCCACCTTCGGGCAGGCAGCGGTAATCTGTCAGAATTCAAGAAACTGGCAATGACCCCATACGTTTACAAAAAACGTGGTTTTCCAGTTGTCACTAAATACTACGCTGTGCCCGAGAATTGGTGGGAACAGTCTGAACTCATGATGAGTCACGCCAAGAAGGCGCTGTCAATTTCCAGGGAAGATCAACAGGAAAAGAAGACGGCTGCGCCTACACGTATCAAAGATCTTCCCAACCTTCGCCTAGCAACAGAACGCATGCTAAAAAAAGCAGGAATCGACTCTGTCGAAGAACTGCAGCGTGCGGGCGCAGTGCGTGCTTATAAAGCGCTACAAGAGTCACACAGCGATAACCTGAGTATCGAGCTTTTGTGGGCACTCGAAGGTGCAATTGAGGGGAAACACTGGTCTGTCATCACTCCACAGCGCCGCAATGAACTGTTAGAAACACTCCAACAGTAAAAGCCTCACCAACAACTCCCCAAAAACAGCCAATGTGCTTTTCCCGCCATTGGCTGTTTTTTTGATTACCCCCACATTTATCCCCCTTAACACCAATCACTAACCGTATGCCGTTTTGAAAACATTTATTGCCCTCAATCTGCGTCCCTTTTGAAGATGAAATGGAAAAGTTTGCCATAGGCGAAAGCTTTAACAGCGGGGATTTGACCACGATACTTAATAAAAATAGAGACTGATTAGGTGAACGCGAAGAAACGATGGCAAAACTTCATAAGTCTCATTAATGTGACAATCATCACATATACAGAACGGAAATTATGCTTCTGATTATCAGATCATCACTTTCTGAGCTATGCCAAAAGAGGAGATAGATTAATGGCAACAATAAGATGCATTACAACAAACCTTTTCCAGACCAAGTTGACCGCATATTCCGGGACCATTTCCGGAAGTGGCCTCGTCGGTTCAAATGGACAGTTTTTGGCTGTTTCTTTTTGCCACTTTCATTTTACTATGCCAGCGCGCACGGTACCTTTGCTCCCTCATTCCTGACCATTCTAGTGATCGTCTTTTTTGCCGTTAATGCGTTGGTTGTCATTTGGGGGCTCAGGCTGAACAGTTTTGCCCAACGTAGCTACTGGCACCGTAACTATCACATTTCGGGCACGACGACGCTGGCACTCATTCCACTGGCCTTATTGGCTATCCAATACACAAAATACTGTCTGTAAAATACATACTGCTTGTTATTGAAGCGTTTATCACAGTGTGCATGACAATCCCTATCGCCAATCTTTCTGTGTTCTTCGATAAAATATCAAAGCGCCTGCAATCAAATCCGTATGCTCCCGGTCATTTATGTATACGTATCCTCACAAACGCTACAGAGTGGTAAAAGCGGCTTGCCGGTCACGGACACCCTACAAGGTCACATTACTTATAATTTATCTGCCTAATACCCAGAAATTTAAGTAGTTACCTGCAGGCATTAGGGATTTTTTGCCATAGTTAAACCAGCATTTCGAAACAGCCACCCAGAACAACGACTGTTATTTATAGGGATAGGAAATGAACACAAAGAAGTTAGCTATTCTTGTCGTCATCGCAGCCATATTCATTACTTGGTTTGCTTTTGATCTCGGCGCCCTGTTTACGCTTGAAAACGCAAAAGCCCAACACGCAGCGCTGAAAGATTCCATTGCGCAAAATTTCCTGACGGCGAGTGTCATCTACTTTGTCGTTTATGTAACCATGACAGCCCTTTCACTGCCCGGCGCAGCGATTGCAACCTTGTTGGGTGCAGCGTTATTTGGGTTTTGGTGGGCATTGTTGCTGGTTTCATTTGCCAGCTCTATCGGTGCAACGCTGGCATTTTTGGTAAGCCGCTTTTTGCTCAAAGATTGGGTACAGGGGAAATTTGGCAATAAGCTGACCACCATCAACCAAGGGGTTGAGAAAGACGGTCCTTTTTACCTGCTTACCCTGCGCCTTATTCCGGTGTTCCCGTTTTTCCTGATAAACCTGCTGATGGGTTTGACGCCTATCCGCACTGCGGTTTTCTACATTGTCAGTCAAATCGGTATGTTGCCAGGCACTGCGGTTTACATCAATGCCGGTACCCAACTGGCACAAATTGACTCTTTAAGCGGTATCGTCTCGCCTGGCGTGCTACTGTCTCTCGTTCTTTTGGGGATCTTCCCCATCATTGCGAAGGTTGTTATGAATTTTCTCCAAAAACGTCGCGTTTACGCAAAATGGCAAAAGCCCGTTAAGTTTGACCGTAACCTGATTGCGATTGGTGCAGGTGCCGGTGGTTTGGTAACAACCTATATCGGCGCGGCGGTAAAAGCGAAAGTCACGCTTATCGAAAAACACAAAATGGGCGGCGACTGCCTCAATACAGGTTGTGTTCCTTCAAAAGCCTTGATTCGCGCAGGTCATGCCATGCATGAAATCAAACGTTCTCAGGAATTTGGTGTTTCTGCCGGTGAGCCAAGCGTTGATTTCAAACAGGTGATGGGGCGTGTCCATAAAGTGATCGCAGGTATTGAGCCCCATGACTCCGTAGAGCGCTATACCAAGCTTGGCGTGGAGTGTATTCAGGGCGAAGCCAAGATCCTTTCCCCGTGGGAAGTGGAAGTAAACGGCGAGCGCCTGACAACCCGCAATATCGTCATTGCCACCGGTGCGCGTCCATTGGTTCCCGGCATTCCAGGCCTTCAGGATGTCAGCTACCTGACTTCTGACACCATTTGGGAACTTCAGGAACAACCTAAGAAGCTTCTGGTGTTGGGCGGCGGCCCTATCGGTAGCGAACTGGCACAAAATTTTGCCCGCCTTGGCACGGATGTCACTTTGGTGGAAATGGCGGATCAACTACTGATCCGCGAAGATGCCGATGCCGCTGAACTGGTGGTGAAAGGTTTGCAGGAAGATGGTGTAAACATCTTGCTTGGTCACAAGGCAGCCCGCTTTGAGAAAGATGGCGACATTCAGCGCGCCTACCTTGAACATAATGGTGAGGAAGTCGTCGTCGAGTTTGACTATGTCATGCTCGCCCTTGGCCGTGTTGCCAACACCAAAGGGTTTGGGTTGGAAGATATCGGCGTGGAACTCGCAGAGCGTGGCACTGTGAAAGTGAACGACTACCTGCAAACCAACTACCCGAACATTTTCGCGGTGGGCGATGTAGCCGGCCCTTTCCAACTGACACATGCAGCGGGTCATCAAGCATGGTATGCCGCAGTTAATGCCCTGTTTGGCGACTTCAAAAAGTTCAAAGCGGATTACTCTGTTATGCCCGCAGCCACCTATACCGCACCGGAAGTTGCCCGTGTGGGTATTAACGAAAAAGAAGCTAAGGCAATGGGTATTGATTACGAAGTGGCCCACTATGGTATCGACGATCTCGACCGCGCCATTGCTGACGGTGAAGACCATGGCTTTATCAAAGTCATCACCCCGAAAGGCAAAGACAAAATACTTGGCGCGACCATTGTCGGCTCCCATGCCGGAGACTTGCTGGCAGAATTTACCCTGGCAATGCGCCATGGTCTTGGTTTGAACAAAATTCTCGGTACTGTTCACCCATACCCCACCATGAGTGAAGCAACAAAGTACACGGCGGGTGTGTGGAAGCAGAACAATGCCCCTCAAGGGTTGTTGGCCTGGGTAGAGAAGTTCCATGCCTGGATGCGTAACGAATCCAAAGCCTGAATTTCAACAGCAATTAAGGAAGATTAAACAAGATGAACTTAAAACGCCTCGTCGCCACTTGTGCTCTCGCTTTCAGCACCGCGACTGCTGCCGCTGACCTTAATAACTGGGACAGCATTGAAGAAGCAGCCCAGGGTCAGACAGTCTATTTTAATGCCTGGGGTGGCAGTCAGGAAATCAACGCCTATCTGCGCTGGGCAGGTGACGAGCTTAAAGACCGTTACGGCGTCACCCTGCAGCATGTCAAAGTCTCTGACATCGCCGAAACCGTGAACCGTTTGGTGGCAGAAAAAGCCGCCGGGAAAAACGAAGGCGGCAGCGTTGATATGGTGTGGATCAACGGCGAGAACTTTAAGTCCATGAAATCCAATGGCCTGCTTTACGGGCCTTTTGCCGAGCAACTGCCAAGCTGGCAGATCGTCGATAAATCCTTGCCTGTCAGCGAAGATTTCACCGAGCCGACGAACGGTCTGGAAGCGCCATGGGGCGTGGGGCAATTGGTCTTTATCCGAGACGAAGCAAAGCTGGCTAACCCGCCACATTCATTTGTCGAACTGTTGAGCCTTGCCAAAGCCAACCCCGGAAAAGTTGCCTATCCACAGCCACCGCAATTTCACGGCACCAGCTTCCTGAAAGCGGCGCTATTGGAGCTTGCAACAGACACCGCCCCGCTTTATCAACCGGTCGATGAAGCAAAGTTCAACCAAGTCACTGCACCCTTGTGGGCATATCTGGATGAGCTTCATCCTGTTGCCTGGCGCAACGGCAAACAATTCCCGGCGGGCAGCGCAGAGACCCTGCAACTGCTGGACGACGGCGAGCTTCTTCTTGCAATCACCTTTAACCCGAATGCGGCTGAAACCGCTGTGAAAAACGGCACTTTACCGCCAACCGCCAAAGCATTTGCGTTTGATAAAGGCGCACTGTCGAACATTCACTTTATGGCGATTCCGTGGAATGCCAATGCCAAAGAAGGGGCGCTGGTTGCCATCAACTTCCTGATGAGTGAAGAAGCGCAGGCACGAAAAGCCAACAGCGATTACTGGGGTGACCCTGCGGTAGTGAAACTGTCAGACAGCAAACCGCTGTTTAAGTCCCAGCCTGAGCCGCATCCAAGCTGGCAAGTGGCGCTGGAACAGGAATGGCTCAAGCGTTATGGTCAATAATGACTGATAGCCAAAGAAGTTGAAGAGGTAAGCAATGCTACGTCTGCTGTACATCGCAACGCTGGTCGTGTGTTGTTTACCTCTGATCCCCGGGTTAGGGGGTGTGTTACTTTCCGCTGTCAGCTACCTCCCTGCGCTGGATTTAAACGAACCAAGCCTGGCAGGCTGGAACGCCATGCTGGACTGGCCGGGGACGGGCAAAGCGCTGCAGCTTTCACTGATAACGGGCATTGGTGCTTCATTTCTTGCAGTATTTTTCACTTTCCTGATCCTCCAGCGCACTTGGGGTTCCTCTGCCTGGCAACGTATTGAAAAGTGGCTTTCTCCCCTGCTGGCAATGCCTCATGTCGCCTTTGCGATTGGTTTCGCCCTGATGTTTTCCCCTTCTGGCTGGCTGTTCCGGTTTTTCACCCTCTTCACAGGACAAGACGATCCGAACCATTGGTCATTGGTGCAAGACAGCAATGGCATTGGCCTTATCCTTGCCCTCGCGGTGAAGGAAACACCCTTTTTGCTATTGATGAGCCTTGCCGTGCTGCACCAGATGAAAGTCGACAAGCTGCTCGCCTCCGCACGAAGCCTTGGTTACAACCAAAGCGCGGCATGGATGAAAGTCGTCTTCCCGCAATGGCTGCCCAAAATGCGCTTCCCGATCTACGCCGTGCTGGCCTACAGTCTGTCCGTGGTCGATGTCGCGATGATTTTGGGGCCAACATCGCCTTCAACGTTTGCGGTTCTGGTTTGGCAATGGTTCAGTGAGCCAGACCTTACTTTGCTTCCCCGCGCCGCAGCGGGCGCAATTACGCTGTTTATCGTCTGCTTTGCGGTTTTGCTGCTTTACCGGCTGGGAGAATATGCCCTGCTCCGTCTCTGGCAACGTTGGCAGTACAGTGGCAGTAAAACCTTTCATCTTCCCGGCAAACATCTGTTTTCCATGGTCGCCCTGCTGCCGTTTCTGATGATCCCGCTGTTACTGGTATGGTCATTCGCCCTGCGTTGGCGTTTTCCTGACATCTGGCCGACCCGTTTCACCACCCGTTTTTGGGATCAGGAAGCCGCCCATTTGTGGGAACTGACACTCAACAGCCTGATCCTTGGGCTTATCGCTGCCAGCGTTGCACTGGTGTTTGCGATTGCCTGTCTCGAATATCGCGACAAATACCACCGTTCTGTACCCCAGTTGGTCATCGCCATTCCGCTGCTGATCCCCCAGCTTTCTATCCTGTTCGGTATTCAGGTCGCGATTTATATGCTGCCGGGTCAATGGCATGTGCCCTCGACGATCTGGGCGCACATTCTTTTTTCATTCCCGTACGTCTACCTAGCCTTGGATGGCACATGGCGCGCTTTTGATCCGCGCTTGACCCAAACGGCAAGAAGCCTGGGTTATTCAGCGACGAAAGCCTGGTGGCGTGTAAAACTGCCTTTGTTGTTACCTGCCATATTGCTGGCGTGGGCGGTGGGTATTAGCGTCAGCTTTGCCCAATACCTGCCAACCCAATTGCTGGGAGCCGGGCGCATCACCACCTTAACCACGGAGGCGGTCAGCCTTGCCAGCGGCCAGGACAGACGTATCAGTGCCGTTTACGGCTTGATTCAGGCATTCCTGCCACTGCTGTTTTTCGCCCTGACACTCACCGCAAGCCGATTGGCCGACCCAAAACGCCGTTTAGCAAGAAACGAGCATTCCCAAGAGAGCCTCAATGACTTTGTCCGTCCAAAACCTCACTATTAGTTCGCGCCAGGCTACCTTGGTGTCCGACATGACTTTCACTGTCGAAAACGGCAAAGTGCTGTCGATCATGGGCCCCAGTGGATGCGGAAAATCCACCCTGCTCAGTGCGATTGCCGGGCACTTGTCACCGGACTTTTCCTGCAAAGGTGAAATCACAGTAAGCAGTACTGACATCCATAACCTACCGCCGGAAAAGCGGGCGGTCGGCATTCTGTTTCAGGACGATTTACTTTTTCCACACCTCAATGTGTGGCAAAACCTGGCTTTCGGGCTGCCCGATACCATGAACGCCAGTGAAAAGAAAAACCGCGCTCTGAATACCCTTCAGGACATTGACCTTGGTGATATCGCCTTTAAAGCGCCGGATCAGATCTCCGGTGGTCAGCGCGCCCGCGTCAGCCTGATGCGCACCCTGCTTTCCCACCCCAAAGTGCTGCTGCTGGATGAACCCTTCAGCAAACTGGATAAACCGCTGCGCAAATCATTCCGTGCCTTTGTGTTTAAGCAGATCCAGAACCGCAAAATTGCGGCGGTGATGGTGACCCACGACGAAGATGATGTGCCGGAAGGCAGCGCGTTAATCAGATGGCCATCGCTGGATGAATCCGGCATGGAGGAAAACCATGCTTGATCGCTACGCTATCGACATCATCCGTTGGCCATTGAAACAGGCGGCAGAAGTCAGCGAGAAACTGGGGTTAACCGCCAATCAGGTAACGGTTGGTGGGTTCTTTATCGGCATGCTCGCCCTCCCTGCCATTGCCACAGAGCATTACTGGCTGGGGCTGCTGTTTATCGCCCTCAACCGGATTGCTGATGGGCTGGATGGCGCACTGGCGAGAAAACAGGGGATTACTGATGCCGGGGGCTTTCTCGATATCACCCTCGATTTTCTGTTTTACTCCATGATTCCCTTTGCGTTTGCACTGGCAAACCCGGAACAAAACGCCGTTGCAGCCGCCTTCCTGATCTTCTCGTTCATGGGTACGGGATCGAGCTTTCTTGCCTTTGCCATCATGGCGAGCAAACGAAGCATCGACAATCCCGTCTACCGCAATAAATCCCTCTACTACATCGGCGGTTTAACCGAAGGCACTGAGACGATCGCCTGCTTTGTGCTGTTTTGCTTTTTCCCTGCACACTTTGCCACTATCGCCTTTGTCTTCGGCGCAATGTGCTGGGTAACGACAACCACACGTATCTGGGCGGGATTCCAGACCCTCAAATAGCTGAACGCTTAACCGGAAGAAAACGAAGCCTCGCTCATTTCTCTGTGTCAGCCATTAAAAATGCAAGATGTGTTGCGAAAACGAAACGTTTGCTATCTAATTCGCGCGCGCAATATCGCGTTAAATACTTTGTATTTTATGTTTTCGGATAACACTACGTAGATGAATAAAAACTTTGTTGTCGCGGCCACCGCTGGCCTGCTTTTCTCCGCTTCTGCTTCCGCCGATCAGTTCCTCAATATCTACAACTGGTCTGAATACCTTCCCCAGCAACTTATCGAAAAGTTCACAGAAGAAACCAAGATCAAGGTGAATTACTCCACGTTCGAGAGTAATGAATCCATGTACGCTAAAGTGAAACTGCTCGATGCGAAAGGCTACGATCTGATCGTTCCTTCAACCTATTATGTTTCCATCATGGGTAATGAAGGTCTCCTGCACGAGCTGGACAAGAGCAAGATCACCGCGTTTAAAGACCTTGATGCTTCAATCCTGAATCAGCCTTTTGACCCAGAAAACCGCTACTCTCTGCCTTACATGTGGGGCAGCACGGGTTTGGGATACAACAGCGATGTGGTTGACGGGAAAGACGTTAAGCGCTGGGCAGATTTGTGGAACCCGGAATTTGCAGGCCAACTGCTGCTGACGGATGACGTGCGTGACGTATTCGGCATGGCGCTAATCATGAATGGCCACAGCGTAAACAGCCAGAATGAAGACGAAATCCGTCAGGCTTACGAAACGCTGAAAACCCTGAAGCCAAACGTGACCCTGTTCAACTCAGATGCACCGCACACGCCGCTTATCATGGGTGAAGTGAACGTCGGCATGCAGTGGAACGGCACCGCTTACCGCGCAACGGTTGAGAACCCATCTATCCATTATGTGTACCCGGAAGAAGGCACCATTTTCTGGATGGACAACATGGTGATCCCTAAGCACGCGGAAAACAAAGACGCGGCTTACGCTTTCATCAACTTCCTGATGAAGCCTGAAAACCAAGCGGTACTGGTTCAGGAAATTGGTTACGCTGTGCCTAACCTGGGTGCACTGAACCACCTGCCAGATGAGCTGCGCAACAGCGAAGTGATTTTCCCAACCACCGACGTGAAACAGAAAGGCCAGTTCCTGTCTGACATCGGTGAAGCGGCACCTATCTACAACCAATACTGGATGGAGCTGAAGCGATAATGAAAGTTATCTACAGCGAAAAGCAAAACCTGCACCGCGTGAAATACGAGTTCCTGAGCGGTGAAGCGACCCCTTGCTTTGAAAAACCTGAACGTGCAGACATGGTGTTGAACGCCATTAATGCCAACCAAGGCTATGAAGTGATTGCACCCAACGAGTATGGCCTTGAGCCAATGCACTGGGTGCACACCGAAGACTACGTGACCTTCCTGCAAAACGCATGGAATGAGTGGGAAGCGACTTACGGCCCAGAGCGCGACGCATCACCATACTGCTTTGTGCCAGCGCGTCACCTGCGTAACCGTGTGCCAAAAGATATCGAAGGCAAGCTAGGTTATTACAGCTTTGACATGACGGCTGCTATCACCAAAACCAGCTTTGAAGCGATTGCTTCTGCGGTTGATTGCGCGCTCACGGGCGTTGACGTCTTGATTGACGGCGACAGAGCAGCATTTGCCCTTTGCCGTCCGCCAGGCCACCACGCAGCGCCGGATCTGATGGGCGGTTACTGCTACATCAACAACGCAGCGATCGCGGCAGAAGGCCTGCGTCGAAAAGGTCATGATAAAGTGGCGATTCTGGATATCGACTACCACCACGGTAACGGCACCCAGACCATTTTCTACGATCGCGACGACGTGCTGTTTGTTTCTATCCACGGTGACCCGGATTACGATTACCCGCATTACCTTGGCTTTGACGATGAAACTGGTGAAGGCAAAGGCGAAGGCTTCAACCTGAACCTGCCATTGCCACAAGGCAAGACGGACTGGTCTTTGTACCGCCCGGCACTGGAAACCGCACTGGAAAAAATCCGCAGCTTTGGCGCAGATTCGCTGGTGATTTCTTTGGGTATGGATACCTACGAAAACGACCCAATCAGCCACTTCAAACTCAAGCTTGAAGACTACCTGCAAATCGGCACCCTGATTGGCGGCCTTGGCCTTCCGACCCTGTTTGTGTTCGAAGGCGGCTATGCAGTAGACGACCTTGGCCACAATACCGTTGCTGTATTGAACGGTTTTAAACAAGCCAACTGATACAAAAATGCCCAGCACTGCTGGGCATTCTTTTAGCAGAGCAGCGGAGCTAGCCTTAGTGGCATGCTCCCACCACCATACGCACAATGTGGTCGATTTTCGCTTCGCGATCTTTTCCTTCCGGGATTGGCTGCATATCAAATACCTGCGGCCAGACAAACATGCCGTTAAACAGGCTTTGATAGCTCTGGCACAACACGTCCAACGTCATGCACTTGAACTCGCCTGCCGCCTGAGCTTCTGCAAACCAGTTTTTCAGCGCTTTGTTGTTGTAAATGTTGCTGATAATTTGTTGCGCCATTTCCGGTTGACGCAGAAACTCAATCAAAATCACACGGGTAAACGGAATGCCGTAGGTGTGATAAAGAATATCCACCTCGTTCACGGTAATGGCCGTGAGTTGCTCTTTCAGGCTTTTCGTCGCGTCAAACGGATAGTGCAGCTTCTCGTTGATAGACGACTGAAGAATGGCAAGCACGGCTTCAAACAACACTTCCTTGCTTTCAAAGTGGCGGTAAAGCGTGCGCTTCGAGACTTCTGCCGCCGCACACACTCTGTCCATGTTCGCAGATAAAAACCCGTGCTGGATAAACTCTTCTTTGGCGGCACTGATAATTGCCAACCGCTTCTGCTCAGAGCGTGTCATGGGCTCTCTCCTCTCTTCAACGTTTTAAATCTAACAAGTCGAAACAAAAAAGTACACTTTTGAGTTTACCTGTCGCGTTGGTTGCGCGTAAAATAAACTCCAAAGTTTACTTTCGCATTGAATCCAGTGCGTAACCCCATTACCTAACATTGACCGGCACACCTAATGCCGGTTCCTTATGTGGAGTGAAGCAAACATGGTCGTAATGAAGTCTGGCAGCTCGAAGCTGAAACTCACTGCGATATCTGCCCTGCTGGTATCAGCATTCGCCTTAACTGGCTGTGGCGAAGAAGCACCGCAGCAAGTTGTCGCACCGGTTGTAAAACCTGCATTGACTGAAATTGTTCAGACTCAAAACGGAGCCGATCTGAGCTTCAACGGTGTTGTCCGCGCTGCCGAGCGTGCAGACATGGCGTTCCGCGTTGGTGGCCGCCTGACTGACATTCTTGTAAAAGAAGGCGACGAAGTGAAAAAAGGCCAGTTGCTGGCATCACTGGATGCGCGCGATGCAAAAACCGCGCTGGAATCTGCCGAGCTGGAACTGAAAAACACCAGCCTTGAATACGAACGCGCACAGGCCATTTTCAAGAAAAGTCAGGCGATTTCAAAAGCTGACCTTGATGCCATTACCACACGTTACAACCTGGCGCGTAACCGTGTTGACGATGCAAAACGTCAGCTGGAATACACCGAACTGCACGCCCCGTTTGATGGTGTTGTTGGCCGCAAGATGGTCGACAACCATGTTCAGGTTCAGGCTAACGAGCCAGTGATGACGATCCACGATCTGCGCGATCTGGAGGTGGTTATTCACATCCCTCATAAAGTGATGCTTTCAGGCGACAGCAAAGCCGATGCAGTGGCAGAAATCTCAACGATTCCGGATCAGGTATTCCCGCTTGAACTGCGCTCCTACGCAACTGAAGCTGATCCAGTTTCGCAAACCTACCCGGTTGTACTCGGTCTTGAAGATCTGAACGGTTTCCGCGTTCTGCCTGGCATGGCCGTGAAAGTCAGCCCACTGACTGGCAGCGCGGTAGGTAACCAGCAAATCACCCTGCCACTGACCGCGATTGTGCCGGACAACCAAGGCAAGCAATTCGTCTGGATTGTGGGTGAAGACAACAAAGCCGAAAAACGTTACGTGGATGTCGGCGCGCTGAACAAAGACCGCATCATCATTGAAGCCAACCTTTCTCAAGGTGAGCGCGTGATCATCGCCGGTGTTTCTAGTGTGAAAGAAGGCATGGAAGTGCGTCCTTACACTGATGAGCGCAACGGAGCGTAATGATGGACATTGCACGTTATACCATTGCCAAACGCACCAGTGTCTGGGTACTGATTGCCCTGACCCTTCTGGGCGGCTACATCAGCTACCTGAAACTCGGCCGCTTTGAAGACCCTGAATTCGTTATCCGTCAGGCGGTGATTGCAACGCCATACTCTGGCGCCACCGCGCAGGAAGTGTCGGACGAAGTGACCGACGTGATTGAAGGCGCCGTGCAGTCCTTGCAGGAAGTGAAAGAGGTCAAATCGGTCTCGATGCAAGGCATGTCAGAAGTGACCGTCGAGATCAAACTCGAGTTCGCAGGCAGCGCCGCAGACCTTCAACAAGTGTGGGACAAACTGCGCCGTAAAGTGACCGATGCGCAGCGTCAGTTGCCGCCGGGAGCGGGCCCTTCCATCGTTAACGATGACTTTGCTGATGTATATGCCCTGTTCTTTGCCGTGACCGGTGAAGGCTACAGTGACAAACAACTGCAAGATTACGTCGACGACCTGCGCCGCGAAATCGTGCTGGTGCCGGGCGTAGCGAAAACCGCGACTCTGGCTGAGCAGCAGGAAACCATTTTCGTTGAGATCTCCAGTGAGCGTCTGGCGGAGTTCGGTATGTCTGCGGAAAAAGTGTTCCAGGTACTGCAAAAGCAAAACCTGGTCACCGTGGCAGGCAGCATTGAGACCAATGCGATGCGCATTCCTGTTATTCCAAGCTCGAACATTGATTCGGTTGCAGATCTGAAAAACATGCAGGTCGGCATTGGCAGTAACAATACCGTGCTGCGCCTTGGCGATATCGCAGAAATCACCCGTGGTTACAAAGAACCCTCAACCATGCTGATGCGCTACAACGGTGAGCGCGCGGTAGGCTTTGGTATCTCTAACGTCTCCGGCGGTAACGTCGTGGACATGGGTGATGCGGTAAAAGCGCGTCTGGCAGAGCTGGAAAGCCAGCGTCCGCTGGGCATGGAGCTGAACGTTATCTCAATGCAGTCTGATTCAGTGCGCGATTCTGTCGCCAACTTTATCGACAACCTGATCGCTGCTGTTGCCATCGTATTCGTGGTGCTGCTGCTGTTTATGGGCGTGCGCTCTGGCGTCATCATCGGCTTCGTGCTGCTGCTTACCGTTGCAGGCACCCTGTGCATCATGCTGATTGAAGATATCGCCATGCAGCGTATTTCGCTGGGTGCGCTGATCATCGCCCTCGGTATGTTGGTGGATAACGCCATCGTAGTCACCGACGGCATTCTGGTTCGCTTCCAGAAAGAGCCGGATGCAGACAAACAACTGGTCGTTTCGGAAGTCGTGAACTCCACCAAATGGCCTCTGCTGGGCGGTACCGTGGTGGGTATCTGTGCGTTCAGTGCTATCGGCCTTTCGCCTTCAGACATGGGAGAATACGCAGGCTCGCTGTTCTGGGTAATCCTTTACTCCATGCTGCTGAGCTGGGTATTTGCGGTCACCGTGACCCCAATGCTGTGCCATGACTTCCTGAAAGTGAAGCCGGTAAAAGCCGACCAAAAACCGGGCAAGATGGTATCTGGCTACCGTGCCCTGCTGAGCTGGGTTTTGCAGCACCGCATTATCAGCTGCGCCCTGCTGTTCGGTACGCTGACGGCGTCTATCTGGGGTGTGCAGTTTGTACCACCGGGCTTTATGCCGGAATCGCAGCGTCCGCAGTTCGTGGTTGATGTTTACTTGCCACAAGGCTCAGACATCAAACGCACGGAGTCCGTGGTTGCCAGCATCGAAAAAGACGTAAAAGCCAAAGAAGGCATCACCAACATCACCAGCTTTATCGGTGGTGGTGGCCTGCGCTTTATGCTGACCTACGCGCCGGAAGCCCGTAACCCGAGCTATGGCCAGTTGCTGATTGATATCGACGACTACACCAAAATCGCCCCGCTGCTTGGCGAACTGCAAAGCGAGCTGGACGAGAAGTACCCTGACGCATCAATCAAAGTGTGGAAATTCATGCTGGGTCGTGGCGGCGGCAAGAAGATTGAAGCTGGCTTCAAAGGCCCAGACAGCGCCGTGTTACGTGAACTGGCGGAAAAAGCCAAAGCCATCATGTTGGCTGACCCTAACCTGATAGCCGTGCAGGACGACTGGCGTCAACAGGTTCCGGTTCTGCGCCCTGTGTATTCAGCAGAAGAAGCGCAGCGCTACGGCCTGACCACAGCAGAAATCAACGCTGCAATTGCGCAAACCCTGAGTGGCCGCAATGTGGGTGTGTACCGCGAAGGCGACGATTTGATCCCAATCGTGGTGCGCGCACCGGAAAGCGAGCGTAACCACCAGCGCGCGATTGAAAACACCGAAGTATTCAGCCCAACCGCAGGTACGTTTATCCCTGTCAGCCAGGTGGTGGATTCGGTGGATGTGGTTTATCAGGATGCCATCCTGCGCCGTATCGACCGCATGCCAACCATTCTGGTTCAGGCTGACCCTGCACCGGGCGTGCTGACAGCCGATGCCTTTAATCAGGTTCGCAGTCAGATTGAAGCAATCGAACTGCCAGCCGGCTACGAGCTGAAATGGTACGGTGAATACAAAGCATCAAAAGACGCGAACGAAGGCCTAGTAATTTCTGCCCCTTACGGCTTCGCGGCGATGATTCTGGCGGTAGTGTTTATGTTTAACGCCCTACGCCAGCCGCTGGTGATTTGGCTGACTGCCCCACTTGCAATTGTCGGTGTGACCGTAGGCTTGGTGGTGTTCCAGACGCCGTTTGAGTTTATGGCGATCCTCGGCTTCCTGAGCCTGATCGGTATGATGGTGAAAAACGCCATTGTGTTGGTTGACCAGGCAGACGTGGAAATCCGCGACGGTAAAGCACTATACAACGCGATTATCGACGCCGCACTTAGCCGCGCCCGCCCGGTACTGCTGGGCGCATTCACCACCATTTTGGGTGTTGCCCCGCTCTTGATTGACCCGTTCTTCAAGAGTATGGCCGTTACCATTATGTTTGGTCTGCTGTTCGCGACCATTCTGACACTGGTGGTGATCCCGCTGTTCTATGCGATTTTCTTTAGGGTGAAAGTGGAAACTGCGTAGAGCAGGTTGAAAGGAAAATGAAGGGAGCCGAGTGGCTCCCTTTTGTTTTGGATGCAGTTTGGAAATGAATGTGTTGGATCTATAGTGCCAACACACCTGTCTAAGATTAGTAAAAATTCTTATAAGCTTAAACACATCCAAGAGTTAACGCACTATTTTACGACCTCATAAGCCCACTTATAGCTACTATATAGAAAAGGCCTACTTCCCTCTTTTTCAGTTTCAACAACTGATAGTTTAACTTTAGTACCTAAAGGAAGAGACCTAATAGCTTTTGCACACTCTACCTTCATTTCGCATGGAAAAGGTTGGCCGATTGTTGGCCTAACACCATTCTTTCTTCTTGATACATCATAAAAAACTTCACAGATGATAGATGTGTATTCACTTGGATCGCGACGACCTCCAGCTCCCATAAATTACTCCGTATAGAAAAACCAACGCTAATAGGCATGATGCCGTATATTGATAATAATATAAAAAGCACCCACATTATAAGTCTCTAACGAAGAGACACATGTAAACCACAGTACATTGAATCAACTCAATTACAATATTATCATTGTGACAACCTAATACACACACATTTAACCTTTTTGAATAAAGCTTCGGTACGCAATATTATGGCTTCTAGAAAGACATCCGAAAGCAAAACACTCAGTTAAAGTTCTGAGTGGCGTTTCTTTTCCGTTGAGGAATTACACATATAAAAATCCATATCCTTTATATTGTTTGCAATTAGTTAAAAACTATATACTCTAAAGCTATCATTGCTTTTATTTTAATAGGAAAAGTCCAATGCTGAATGTTTGCATAATCTATTTACCCTCCATTCCTGACAATGAAGATAACAAGACTCTTTTTTTAGGTTATTTGGCGTCACACATTGGTAATAACCTAAGAGATTTTGAATTTGTGCAGGTGATAATAAATTACAGTAGCAATGAAATTATTATCAAATTGGATCTTGATGATCCAAGCGATCTTGAAGATGAATTGCTAGTGATTAATGAGGATATTTGGGACTGGAGCTGTTCAGTATTTGAATGGGAAACAATTTCAGTTGACTCAAAAATTTTCGTTTATGAGAATGAAAAGTTGGTTTTTAAAAGTGAATTTGAAGAGACCTACCATCCTGATAAAGAACTAAATGACTCACAATGGAACAAAGAAGAAAAACTTATAAACATGCTTGACAAAGCCAACTTGACCATACGCTCTGCAAATATCAGAATAAACCAACTTAAAGAATCGAATTCTTTATTATCGTCATTGAAGTTTGATTTTGAACAGCGCAACCTAACAATAAAAAATTTGAGGAAGGAAATTGAATCCTTAAAAAATCAAAATAGTATTACTAACTGTCCGCACACAATGTTAGGCGTTAAAAAATGCGCAACAAAAACGGAAATAAAAGCGAACTACTTTAAATTATCCAACATATATCATCCTGATAGATCTGGCGACAACACATTAATGAAAGAAATCAACGCCGCTTACAATAAGATAAAGTAGGAAAAACTTTGTACTGCTATATATATCAAACATTGTTAACCTACTTTTTGAGCCACTATTCTGTTTTATTGTTCATTAGAATTTCCAAGGGTAATCAGGGCTCTGTCAGCGAGTATTGTTTGTCTGGTGACTCGCTTTGGGGTCACCCCTGCCAGAACAGATCACCTAGCATGCCTACAGACATTAAAGCTCCCCAAGATGCCAATGATTGAGTGAGAGTGCAATTCGCGTGAAGGAAAGAACACAGGCAATACATTTCTCTATGGTTTACTCCCCCCATTTCCGATAAAAGTAGACTTATCACCCTGAACACGTATGATCTCGGATAACGTCAAACAAAAACAAATTAAGTGTTTGTTTATAAATAAGTTTTAATTATGGTCAGAGAAGCAACACTCGTTCCGTACAGTAGATGGGTCAAGCCTTTGGTGTCAGAAGTGGCCGAGGTGATCAACCTGTTGAAAGACAACGGCTACGATTCCAATCAATTGGTTAAAGTCACAGGCATACAGCAGAAGAATGTGAATGCATGGACGGCGCGTTATAAGAACGAACCAGACAACGTTTCATCCATCCCTTACCCATGCTGGTGCTTTTTGTGCGCACTCGCTGGCAAGCCGAATATCCAAAGCGACGGTGATGTGATTGAGGTGAACGTAAGAAGGGTACTTTCTTATTTTAAACCGACGGCTTTCAGACCCAATGACAAGTTTGTGTGTCCAACCAGTGAGCAGTTCAGCAATCTGATTGATAACGACAATTACGATGCACTGACCACTGACAAGCTATCAGAGGTGTTTCACTGGAATGCCAACACCTTTGCACAAGGCATTGCAAACGGTTCATTGCCATTTCTGAACTGGAGCCTGATCGTGATGAGCTTGGGCATCGATATTCAGAAAATGATCCTGAAAGAGTTGGAAGGCCCAGTCTCCCTCACCGAGGGTGAGTGAGACTAAGCCAATTGTAAAAAAACCGCTGATAAAGCGGTTTTTTTGTGGGCGATGCTTTACGCTTAGTCGATGTCGCAATCTGTGCAGCTTTGCAGTGTGACTTCATGTTCAAACACGGCTTTATCACTACCGTCAGCGAGAAGCTCAGCGATTTCATCCTGAACTTCTTGCTCGTCTTCTGCTTTCACTTGATTTGCCAGTTCTTCTTCTGAGTAGCCATAGAAGTTCAACAGCAGGTAATCACGTGCTTCTTCTTTCGTGCATGTCACGTTCACTGACAGATCAGGTTCAGCATTGCCTTGTGCGATAATCGCAGCGATTTGCGCGACAACATCGTCTTTCATCGCTGAGGTTAACCAGCCAAGATCAGTACTTACTGTGGTGTTTTTACAGTTAAAACAAGGCAGTTGGTGAAAGTAATATTGAAAATCAGTCATGGTCATTTTGCTTCCAGTGTTTTGTCGCACGATTATCAGCATTTTCTGGCAAAATACTACTTGTATATACCCAAACGACCTGAAGATGCTCATATTCAGGTTGTTTGGGTACACCTCAATTAATAAGGCCAATCCCAATGTCTAATGTCGTTCAGTTCTCTCAGTTTGGTGGTAACAAGAAGACTAAAACCGCCCCATCAGCTAACTCACCAAGCCCGAAAGCGTTAAGGGAACAGGCGGCATTGAAACAAGAGAATCAATGCCACTTTTGTGGCGCACGCAAAGAACCCAAAGATCTGCACTGGCTGAATCAGATCGGCTTTAAGCCGAAAACCCATGTTATCTGCGGTACCTGCAGCTCTGAAACCAAATCACGTTCAATGGATGAACTGCGGATCATCCTTGCGCTGAAGGCGATGGATTTCAGAACCATTAAACTTCAGCAGTACCTTGAGTTACGAGAAAAAGGCGTTCGTATCGACGGAGTCAGTGAATACAAGTTCCACTTTGAAACACTTGAGTAATGACGACCACTGCATTGTCCTCCCCCATTTGCAAGGAAGGAATTAGATGGGGGTTTAGCTCGTTGTACCAAGCACTTACGAAGCATTTGAAGAATAACCAGTACGGTAGATATCAAGAACACCAACGCGTGCTTCAAGTGGCTGTCCCATAACATGTGTCAGCCTGCTTGTCACCACCTGCCCCACAATCAAGACGTTGACATTTCATTGACATAGCCTCGCTTTGCGTGAACTAGCCTTTTTCCATTGTTTCGCGTGCGTAACTCGAAAGGAGTGCGGAAATGAGAGGCTATAAATTTCCCAATGGGCTCATTGGACTGGCATTTTTGAGTTTCACAGCTGTCAGTAACGCCACACCGATCACAGCTGGAGATTCTGTTCTCCTGCCAGGAACGACCGTGGTCAGCAATCCCGAATTGGCGGGAACCGTAGTTCGGGATGATCTCAAACCCTATTATGATTTGAACCCAGATCTACACCCGCTCTTTATCGCGGGACATCATTATCAAGACCGCGTTGTTCAATCTGATGTAACAGGATCACTTATTTTTGCGTCACGGCTTAGGGATCCTATCAACGTTACAGGCAGGGACTTTCTCATTGATAGTATCGTCCTTGATGGCTATTCAGGATTCCAGACTGACGTTTTTTACCGAACAGACGGGCTGGGAGATCGTGGGCCAACATTTGTTGAGCGATCTGCAGATGGCGACGACCTTACCTTTCTTTTTGGCTTTCCCCTCTTGCTGCAAAACCTGGTGCAGGAAATTCAGGATGAATCGCTATTTATCAATATCCTGACAGATGCCACCGCCTATAACACCTCAGGTACTGCGACCATTTATGGTCGGATTCAGGATGGTGCAAATGCAGGTCAATTGGTACAGGCGACTGTCGAAGGCATTGCCGTTCCGACCCGTAGGCAGGTAAAAATACCAGAGCCCTCAACGCTGGTTGTTTTACTCAGTGGTATGGCGCTACTTACGGTGCGGGTGCGTCGTCATTCTAAAAGTTGAAGCTTATCGTCACTCGGATCTTGCTGTTTATATCTCCGGTATTGCCACCTTTCCTGTCACTCACCGACCGTTCAATATCCTAAAAGGTGGCGATGCTGCTGCGCAGTGCTTAAGGCGTTCGACCGTTTATCTGTGCCACACGCCAATGAAAATCTCGCTATCACCAAACCGCTCGGCTTCAATGTCTACCAAGTAGTAACCTTGACGATCCAGCTCAAGCCATTTGTTGATTAGCGATGGCCATGTTGAAAACTGGTATAAGGCATTACCTGAACCTTTTTCCCAAACACCGGTGTAAAAAATGGTATTTCCCTGTTTATCGACTTCAACATCAATTAAGCGTTGATTGTCGCGATTGAGCGCTTTCCATTTATCCGTAAAAGAACGCCAGTTGCCGTATCGATACAGCGCACCACTGGTAGCGCCACCCTGCCACACACCAACAAAGTTTGTGTTGTCTCCCGTACCACTGATTTCCAAATCTATGAGTTTTTGGTTGCTCAGGGCGTTCCACTTCTCGGTAAAAGCCTGCCAACTACCTAAGGAATAAAGCGCCCCGCTACGCGCATTTCGTTGCCAGGTACCGGTATACCAAGTGGTATTTCCCATCCTGGATATATCAATGTCAATCAGGCGTTGGTTATCTAGTGCTTTCCATTTTTCAACAAACTCTGACCAACTGGGGTATCGGTAAAGCGCACCACCTTTACCACTCCCTAATTTCCACACCCCGATGTAACGATACTTATTGTCCAACTTGAAATTGATGGTTTTGAAATCGATTAACTGACCATCCAGGCTTTTCCAACGATCGACAAAGTCTGCCCAAGAGGCAAACGCTTGTAAGTCTGAATGCCGTATTCCTGAGCTGTCATGCGTCGCATGAACGTTAGTTGTTGAAAGTATCAGCGCGAAAGCGCCAAAACAGATTGATGCTAAAAGCTGGCTAGCAATCTTCTTCATGTTCCCCTCCTATTTGCTTCGCAAACCGGATTGTGAGATTGAAGATATCGCCGTGATATCTGGCACTTGTACAAACCACCTAAACCGCTTCAATCCATTCAATGACATGCGTTTAGGCAAAAAAGTGAAAGGCTTTTGGATTCCATTACCGCCCTATATTCGAGATCACCTTCCAATCGATACCCATTAGTTCTACTTAGCAAGTATGTGCATGCCTGGGTAGCGCTGGCTGTTTCATGGTTAGGAAAGCCGAAGCTTGTTATTGGAAACTATCGAGAGTGACATTTTAATATCTTATATGAAATAAATTTTTGTTGTAAAAACCAATCCAAAAATCACATCACCCCAAATAAGAATTGACTGAAGCAGCAAACACCTCAATAAATATAAAAAAACCTCATTTAAAAACAACAAAAAAATCAACATTCGCCACCAAAAAACGACAACCACTTACAATGCAATTACTTAAACACAAACCAAATTACATAAGTCGGAAATAATTTGTCAGGACCATTGAATGATGTCAAAATCAGCACCCCTGCAAAAAAAACAGTTTAATACTACATAATATAATAGATAAAATAAAAAACGCCTCACATTCACGATTCATAATTATTGAAAAACAATAACAAATGTAACAAAAAATAAAATCAAAACAATCCCAACGGTAATAAAATGAAAAAAGTATCTCTCATCGCCACAGCGATAGCTATTCTAGCTTCATCTCCCATATACGCTGCATTAGACGCGACGGTTCCTATTGTTACTGAGTCCAATCAGAAAGTCTCACTCAAAAAAAAGGTTGCAATTGCACGCTTTTCGAATGAAACACGCACTGCCAATGCATTTCTTCTAAACGAGAATGATGACCGCATTGGAAAGCAAGCATCCGACATACTCAGCGCACGCCTTGCTGCAACGGGCAAATTTTTGATGTTTGAACGTACGGATAAACACTTTGTTGATTCTGAAGCATCGTTAAAAGGACTTCAGGAAAGTGGAATTTCAGCCGACTATTTAATTGTTGGTTCAGTATCTGAGTTTGGTCGCTCAACAGAATCTGACACTGGTATGTTTCAGCGAGCAAAGACGCAACGTGCCTACGCTAAAGTAAACGTTAGATTAGTTGATGCCACAACTGGTCGTATTGTCAGCTCAGTTGAAGGGGCAGGAGAAGCAACATCTTCGACCAAGAAAACACTTGGTTCAGGCACTGATGCAGGTTTCGACCAGTCTCTAACTGACAAGGCGCTTTCTGCTGCTATTAGTCAGATGATTACAAACATCAGTGATGAAATGACAAATACACCATGGAAGTCTTTTATACTTTCAGAACAAGATGGTTCTTACATTATCGCAGGTGGTGATGCCCAAGGCCTTTACCCTGGCCTCAAACTTGCGGTAATTAAACGCGGGAATATGGTCAAAAATCCACAAACTGGAGCAATGGTCGAGTTACCCGGTAAAAAAGTCGCAACTCTCAATATTGATATGACATATGGAGAAGATGAGTTCAACCAAATGAGTTTTGCTTCATTGGTTGAAGGAGCGATAACTGGAGACACCAGCAAATTCTATATAAGTTCTATTTAAGGTTTGAAAGTGAAAAAGTCAATTAAAGCTAGCGCAACAGCATTATTCATAGTACTTGGTTTAACTGCCTGTGGCTCTGCTGTGATAACGAAAGAAACGGGAATTTCAGATCAACAAATAATTTATATAGTTGGCGACGACCTAAACAACTATCTAGTTTCAGTCGGAAACATTGAGAAACACAAGATATCAAATTCGGACTTGGAATCTGATACCACTTCAGTATTAACTAGTACCAACAGTCAATGGCAGAACTCAGATGTGCTAAAAATAATTGTATCTCAAGGTGAAAACCACCTGGAAGTTATTAACAATAATGGTGCAATTGTCTATAAGAATGACATTTACCTTTCACGCGGCCAATCAACTTTAATCAACGTGAAGTAACTTAAATGAGAAAATATTTCATTTCATCTTTGGCAGCGATGCTACTTTCTGGTTGTGTACAGGTATCTGAGTCTGGTTATTACTGGGGAGACTACTCACACTCCTACTACTCGTATTTAAAAAATGCAAGTAAGGAAAGCGTAACTGAACACTATGAAACACTAATTGATATCGTTGAAACTTCAGAACAATCAGATTTGAAAGTTCCAGCCGGTATCTTTGCTGAGCTAGGCTACATTCATAGTCAAATGGGTGATTTCCATAGTGCTGTTAATTACTACGAGAAAGAAGTTGCAACATATCCTGAGTCAAAGATATTAATGGGTACTCTTATTAATCAATTGAAAGCTAAAATGTCAACACATCAACCTCCTAAAAATACTGAAAAATGAAAGTTAAAGAACTAATTAAGATCACATCAATCATGCTCACTAGCATGATAATGACTGGTTGCGTAAACACTTTGACAAAGCAAGAAGCGTTTCCAGAAATGTATTCAGGCTCGCAACAGAACAATATCCTAGTTGCGCCGATAGTAAACAATTCAACTTCTTCAGAAGCCTCAGAGTATCTAAACTCTACTTTGGCTGAACCTTTTGCAAACAAAGGATATTATGTTCTACCAATCCCGATCACTGCTGATATCTTTAAAAGTGCTGGCATTGTCGATGGTACCGAACTCAAGGGCATACCATTTACTTCATACAAGGACAAGTTCGGTGCTGATTCTGTTTTATTTGTGACTATTGAACAATGGGATACAAATTACATAGTTCTCGCTGGCAATGTTACCGTGGGACTGAAATATGTAATGGTTTCTACAGACACAGGGAAAGTGATCTGGTCCTACTCCAATACTATTGTAATTGATACAAGCTCCAGCTCTGGAAGTTTGCTTGTTGACCTTATAGCTACTGCAATTGCTACTGCTACAACCGACTACATTCCGGTCGCACAACAGGTCAACAAACTCACAACTCAATCGCTACCTGCCGGCCAATATCACCCTCGTTATAAGAAAGATGGTTTAGACGTCATCGTAGAAGCAAACGCTGCATCCGCAGCTGCAGCATTTAACCAATAACAAAACACAGGGACGAGAAAACTCGTCCCTTCATCTCCATACTAACTCTTCTATATATAGAATTAGTTCGATGAATCAATAGCCCAGCACCAAAATATTTACCGATGCAGTACCCTTTCAATCTCATTCAGGCTTGATGGGTCGTCAATCGTTGATGGCACGGCGTATTCCTCACCATCTGCGATTTGACGTATCGTTCTGCGTAAGATTTTGCCTGAGCGGGTCTTCGGTAAACGGTCGACAATCAGCGCTTGCTTGAAGCAGGCTACCGCGCCGATTTCGTTACGCACTTTACCCACCAGTTCAGCAGCCAGTTGTAACTCATCCACATTGACGCCGTCTTTCAGCACCACAAAACCGACAGGCAATTGCCCTTTAAGCTCGTCGTGGATACCAATTACTGCACATTCCGCAACGGCGGGGTGCGCGCCGACAATCTCTTCCATTTCTCCGGTTGAGAGGCGGTGTCCAGCAACGTTAATCACGTCGTCGATGCGTCCCATGATAAAGAGATAACCATCTTCATCCAGGTAGCCACCATCGCCTGACACGTAATAACCCGGAATCTGGCTGAGATAGCCGGTTTCGAAGCGATCATGGTTACGCCATACCGTCGGCAAACAGCTTGGCGGTAACGGGCGTTTCAACGCCACATAACCTTGCTGGTTGGCTTCCACCTTTTCACCAATCTCATTGAGGATTTCAACCTGATAGCCGGGGGTTGGCTTGGTTGACGATCCCGCTTTCACTGGCATCACTTCAATGCCCGTTGGGTTACAGGATATCGCCCAGCCCGTCTCGGTTTGCCACCAGTGGTCAATCACAGGCTTGGCGGTTTTCTCGACCACCCATTCCAGGGTTGGCGGATCGAGACGCTCGCCTGCCATAAAGATTGCAGTCAGCTTGCTTAAGTCGTACTCGCCAACGAATTTCCCTTCAGGGTCTTCTTTCTTGATGGCGCGGAAAGCAGTCGGAGCCGAGAAAAGGATATTCACCCCATACTCTTCACACACACGCCAGAATGCACCCGGATCCGGTGTCCGTACTGGCTTTCCTTCATACAGAATAGTCGTGCAGCCGTGAATGAGTGGCGCATAGACAATATAGGAATGCCCTACCACCCAGCCCACATCGGAAGCCGCCCAGAACACGCCGTCTTGAGGCATGTCGTACACCGCTTTCATGGAGTATTTCATTGCGACGGCATGACCGCCGTTATCGCGCACCACGCCTTTAGGTTTGCCCGTCGTGCCTGATGTGTAGAGGATATAGAGCGGGTCGGTGGCGAGCACGGGCACACAATCGTGCGGCTCGGCGGCATCGGCGGCAGTTTGCCAGTCTACATCGCGAGCATTGTCCAGTGGCGCTTCGCACTCAGGGCGCTGCAACACCACCACTTTTTCCGGTTTCCAACGGCTATCCATAATGGCCTGATCGACCAGAGGCTTGTAGGGAATCACTTTGCTGACTTCAATACCGCAGGACGCTGTCATCAAGACTTTCGGCTCAGCATCTTCAATACGAACCGCCAGCTCGTTGGAAGCAAATCCTCCGAACACGACAGAGTGAATCGCGCCCAGCCTTGCACATGCCAGCATCGCCATGGCCGCTTCCGGCACCATAGGCATGTAGATAACAACGCGATCGCCTTTTTCTACGCCCATGCCCGCGAGCATACCTGCAATTTTTGCGACTTTATCGCGCAGCTCATTGTAGGTGTACACCTGTTTTTTCCCTGTCACTGGGGAGTCGTAAATCAGTGCGGTTTTCTCTCCACGTCCCTGTTCACAGTGGTAGTCCAACGCCAAATAAGCGGTGTTCATCACACCATCTGGGAACCAGCGCTCAATACCATTTTCGTCGTTGGCCAGAATGGTTTTCGGTTTTTCAAACCAAGCCAACGCCTCTGATTGCTCACGCCAAAAGCTCTCCGGCTCAGTTTGCGCTTTCAAATATTCCTGTTGATAAGCAGACATATTGCTTCCTCCAAGATGTCTTTCCGAATGCTTCAGCTTTCGCTTTGCGCATTCTGCTGTAAGACGCTGGAAGGCACATGGACGCGACCCTCCATCAAAATGCGGGCGCTGCGGCTCATGATTGCCTTTTCAACCCACCAGCCCTCAGGCTCTAAACTGGTTTTCGCGCCGACTTTCAAGGTGCCGGACGGATGACCAAACACCACGGATTCCCTTTCGCCGCCACCGGCAGCCAGGTTAACGATGGTACCCGGCACACAGGCCGCTGCTGAAATTGCCACCGCTGCCGTTCCCATCATGGCGTGATGCAGTTTGCCCATCGACAAAGCGCGGACGAGCAAATCCACATCGGATGCTTCCACCTGTTTGCCGCTCGAACTCAGGTAGCTTTTCGGCGGTGAAACAAAGGCAATTTTGGGCACATGCTGACGGGTTTGCGCCTGTTCAAGCGTCTCGTTCAGACCCATTTGGATCGCGCCGTAAGCGCGGATTTTTTCAAACCGCACCAGTGCTTCGGCATCATTGTTGATGTCATCCTGAAGCTCTGTGCCTTGGTAACCCAACTCGCTGGCATCAAGGAAAATGGTCGGGATCCCCGCATTCACAAACGAGGCACGGAATGTGCCCTCACCCGGCACATCAAAGGTGTCGATCAGGTTGCCCGTGGGGAACAGAGAACCTGGTTCACCTGCCGGATGAAGAAATTCCACCGGCACTTCGGCGGCGGGAAAGGTCACGCCATCAAGCATAAACTCGCCCGACTCTTCCACCTCGCCATCGCACATTGGCACATCCACCACCAGCGTTTTGCCGATGTTGGCTTGCCAGATACGCACCGAAATAACGCCGTTCTCGACCATACGCTCTTTGGCAATCAACCCTGCATGCACGGCGAATGGCCCTACCGCTGCCGAAAGATTGCCGCAGTTACCGCTCCAATCGACGAAGGGTTTGTCAATCGCCACCTGACCGAACAGGTAGTCGACATCGTGATCGTCGCGGCTGCTTTTAGACACAATCACCGTTTTGCTGGTGCTGGACGTTGCGCCGCCCATGCCATCAATCTGCTTGCTGTAGGGATCGGGGCTGCCGATCACCCGCATCAAAATGGCATCGCGCACTGCGCCCGGTGTTTGCGCCTCAACAGGCAAATCTGTCAGCCTGAAAAAGACGCCTTTGCTGGTGCCGCCTCGCATGTAGGTGGCAGGAATTTTCAAAACCTTACTCATGCTGACCACCTACTGCGCCAGGAAATCTTGCGCGAAACGTTGAAGAACGCCGCCCGCTTGATAAACCTTCACTTCGTCTTCGGTATCGAGACGACAGGTCACGGCAACATCGAGCTTCTCGCCATTCGCGCGTGTGACAACCAACGCCAGATCCGCGCCGGGTTTGATCTCGCCGACCACGTCGTAAAGCTCAGTGCCATCAAGCTCCAGTGTGTTGCGGTTAACACCCGGTTTGAACTCTAAAGGCAACACGCCCATGCCAACCAGATTGGTGCGGTGGATGCGCTCAAAGCCTTCAGCGGCAATCGCTTCAACGCCTGCCAGACGCACGCCTTTCGCCGCCCAGTCGCGTGATGAGCCCTGCCCGTAATCCGCGCCAGCAACGATAATCAGTGGCTGCTTGCGCTCCATGTAGGTTTCAATCGCTTCCCACATGCGGGTCACTTTGCCTTCCGGTTCAATGCGAGCCAGTGAACCCTGAACCACTTCGCCGTTTTCCTTCACCATTTCATTGAGCAGTTTCGGGTTGGCAAACGTTGCTCGCTGGGCGGTGAGGTGATCGCCACGGTGTGTCGCGTAGGAATTAAAATCGACTGGCTCCAAGCCCATTTTCGCCAGGTATTCGCCTGCTGCACTCGACGGCATAATGGCGTTTGAGGGTGATAAGTGGTCAGTGGTGATGTTGTCACCCAGCACTGCCAGTGGACGCATACCTTTAAGCGTGCGCTCACCCGCCAATGCGCCTTCCCAATAGGGCGGTCTGCGGATATAAGTACTCATTGGGCGCCAGTCGTACAGTGGCTCGCTCATGCTCGAGTTGGCATCTTGCTGGAACATTTCGACGTAAATACGCTGGAACTGTTCCGGTTTCACGGACATGCCCACCACCTCGTCAATTTCAGCATCAGTCGGCCACAAATCGTTGAGATAAACCGGCTTGCCGTTGGCATCTGTGCCTAGCGCATCACGCTCAATATCAAAGCGCATGGTGCCCGCAATCGCATAAGCGACGACCAGCGGTGGTGACGCCAAAAACGCCTGTTTGGCGTGGGGATGGATGCGGCCATCAAAGTTACGGTTGCCAGAAAGTACCGCTGTGGCGTAGAGATCGCGCTCGATGATCTCTTGCTCAATCACCGGATCTAACGCGCCGCTCATGCCGTTACAGGTAGTACAGGCGTAGGCCACAATCCCGAAGCCCAACTGTTCAAGCTCAGACAACAGCCCTGCTTCTTGCAGATAAAGCTTCGCGACTTTTGAACCGGGAGCAAAGGAAGTTTTCACCCAAGGCTTGCGAACCAGTCCAAGCTGATTGGCTTTCTTCGCTACCAGACCGGCTGCTACCACGTTGCGCGGGTTACTGGTGTTGGTGCAGGACGTGATCGCCGCAATGATGACTGCACCATCTGGCATGCTGCCTTCTGAGTCTGCTGACACCTGAGCTGACGCAATACCGCGCTCGGCAAGCTCGCTGGTTGGCAAACGGCGATGCGGGTTTGAGGGGCCAGCCATATTGCGGGTCACGCTCGAAAGGTCGAACTCAAGCACTCGCTCGTAATGGGCGTTTTCCAGATCGTCCGCCCACAGGCCAACGGTTTTGGCGTAGGTTTCTACCAGCGCCACTTGCTCAGGCTCACGCCCGGTCAGTTTGAGGTAATTGATGGTCTGCTCATCGATGTAGAACATCGCGGCTGTCGCGCCGTATTCCGGCGTCATGTTGGAGATGGTCGCCCTGTCACCAATGGTCAGCGCACGCGCGCCTTCACCAAAGAACTCCAGATAGCTCGATACCACACGTTCGTTCCGCAGGAACTCCGTCAATGCCAGCACGATATCTGTGGCAGTAATGCCTTCCTGACGTTTGCCCACCAGCTTGACGCCAACAATGTCCGGCAAGCGCATCATGGAAGGTCTGCCAAGCATCACGGTTTCCGCTTCAAGACCGCCGACACCAATGGCAATCACACCGAGAGCATCAACGTGCGGTGTATGGCTATCCGTACCGACACAGGTATCCGGGAACGCGATGCCCTGTTGGTTTTGGATCACCGGCGACATCTTTTCCAGGTTGATTTGGTGCATGATGCCGTTGCCTGCGGGGATCACGCTGACGTTTTTAAAGGCCGTCTTACACCACTCAATAAAGTGGAATCTGTCTTCGTTGCGGCGCTCTTCGATTGCGCGGTTCTTTTCAAACGCATCCGGTTCGAAACCCGCATGTTCCACCGCCAATGAATGGTCAACAATCAGTTGGGTTTCGACCACAGGGTTAACCCGTGAAGGGTCGCCGCCTTGGTCTGCAATCGCATCACGAAGGCCAGCCAAATCCACCAGCGCGGTTTGCCCCAGAATGTCGTGGCACACTACGCGGGCAGGATACCAAGGGAAATCCAGCTCCTTTTTGCCTTCGACAATCTGGGTCAGGCAGGCTTGCAAATCCGCCGGGTTGCAGCGGCGTACCAGCTGCTCTGCCAGTACACGTGAGGTGTACGGCAGTGTGTCATAAGCGTTCGGCTTAATGTCGTTGACGGCAGCGCGGACATCGAAGTAATCGAGCCCCGTTTGCGCCAGCGGCCGTCTGTATTGGGTATTGTTCTGCGTCATATTCGTATCCTTTCAGGCCACTTAGCGCTGCTCGATTGGCAGCCAGTCACAGGCTTCCGGCCCAGTGTAATCAGCACTTGGACGAATAATGCGGTTGTTTTCGCGCTGCTCGAACACATGCGCCGCCCAGCCGGTTAAACGGCTCATCACGAAAATCGGCGTAAACAACGCGGTCGGGATATCCATAAAGTGGTAAGCAGAGGCATGGAAGAAGTCTGCGTTACAGAACAGGTCTTTCTCGCGCTTCATTACTGACTCCACGCGCTCTGATACGGCGTAAAGGTGCGTGTCACCTGTCGCCTCGGAAAGCGCTTTCGACCAACGCTTGATCAACGCATTACGCGGGTCGCTTTCACGGTAAATGGCGTGGCCAAAGCCCATAATTTTGTCTTTGTTGGCCAACATACGCATGATGTTCTGCTCGGCTTCATCCGGCGTTTGCCAGTTTTCAATCATCGCCATAGCTGCTTCGTTTGCGCCGCCGTGCAGAGGGCCACGCAAGGTGCCAATTGCTGCGGTAATGCAGGAGTGCAAATCAGACAGCGTGGATGCACACACACGAGCAGCGAAGGTCGACGCATTGAACTCGTGCTCTGCGTAGAGGATCAGCGAACAGTGCATCACCTGCTTGTGCAGATTACTCGGCGCTTTGTCCGTCAGCATTTTCAGGAAGTAGCCGCCAGTACAATCTTCACTGGTGTCTTCGGTATCAATTCGCACGCCGTCATGACTGAAGCGGTACCAGTAACAAATGATGGCCGGGAACACAGCAAGCATGCGCTCGGTGGCATCTAACTGCTCGGAGAAATCTTTCTCCTGCTCCAGGTTACCCAGTATCGAACAACCGGTACGCATCACATCCATTGGGTGCGCATCAGCTGGGATCAATTCCAACGCCTCTTTCAATGCCGTTGGCAGGCCGCGCAGACCGACTAAACGCGTCTTGTAGTCATCGAGTTCTTTTTGGTTTGGAAGGTGACCGCGTAACAACAGGTGCGCCACTTCTTCAAACTGGGCATTGTTGGCAAGGTCAGTAATGTCATAACCACGGTAGGTCAACCCTGTGCCTGACTTTCCAACCGTACACAGCGCGGTTGTACCTGCACTTTGACCACGTAATCCTGCTCCACTTAGCTCTTTGCTCGGCATGTTGAACTCCTTTTCTTATCCGCCTTGCCCTCTGTTGGGGCGTTGTCAGCGAACGGTTTCACGTTATTGGATTTAAGTTTTTGTATTCAAGCGTAAGACTGCGACAACCGCTTGTTTTCGAATCGTTTTTATCTTCTGCAATTGTCGACAATCACGATTTGTCTTGATTGAACAGTTCGTCCAGTTTGTTTTCGTAATCGTGATAGTTGAGGTAGTCATACAACTCTTTGCGGGTCTGCATGGAATCGACCAGCGCCTCTTGGTTACCCACTTCAAGCAGGTGACGGTAGACGTTTTCTGCCGCTTTGTTCATGGCGCGGAACGCACTCAACGGGTAAAGCACCATGTCTACATCGGCTGCGGCCAATTCTTCGCAGGCGTACAGCGGGGTTTGACCAAATTCGGTGATGTTGGCAAGGATGGGTACTGGTCGGCCAATCGCGCTGCGAAGTGCTGCAGAGAACTGCTGATATTGTTCCAGCTTGTTCATCGCTTCCGGGAAAATCATGTCTGCGCCCGCTTCGATGCAGGCAATCGCACGTTCAATCGCGCTATCAATGCCTTCCACAGCCAGTGCATCGGTGCGCGCCATGATCACGAACTGATCATCAGTACGGGCATCCACTGCCGCTTTCACGCGGTCGACCATTTCCTGCTGGCTGACAATCGCTTTGTTCGGACGGTGACCACAACGTTTTTGCGCAACCTGATCTTCCATGTGAACGGCTGCTGCGCCCGCTTTCTCCATCGCTTTAATGGTGCGCGCGATATTGAACGCGCCGCCAAAACCGGTATCGATATCCACCAGCAACGGCAAATCACAGGCGTTGGTAATGCGCTCTACATCCACCAGCACATCATTCAGTGTTGTGATACCCAGATCCGGCAAGCCATAGCTCGCGTTCGCGATACCCCCGCCAGAGAGATAAATCGATTGGTGACCCAAACGCTGAGCCATCATGGCGCAATAGGGATTAATGGTGCCGACGATTTGCAGCGGGTTGTTTTGCTCAACAGCTTGTCGGAATTTCGCCCCTTGAGAGAGTTTCATAGTCAGGTCCTTCTAATCTTTTAGGATTTGTTGCTCAATGAGTTTTCGGCTGCCCGCGATATGACGACGCATTGCCAGCTCTGCCAACTCTTCGTCGCGGTTGCGGATAGCGTGCAAAATAAACTTGTGCTCTTCTAACGCTTGGTTGGATCTGGATTGGTTTTTCGGCGCTTGGTAGCGGTACATACGAAGCAGGTGATACAGCTCGCCACACAGCAAGTTGATGAGTTGCTTATTGCGGCTGGCGAGGATCACGCGGTAATGGAAATCAAAGTCGCCGTATTGGTGAAAATAAGAAGCACCTTCGACTTCGTCGATATGTTGGGAATGGGTAGCGAGCAGTTGCTCAAGCCCATGCAGTTCTTCTTTATTGATATTTTTTGCCGCCAGACGCGCAGCCATGCCTTCCAGCGCTTCACGCACGGCATACAGCTCAACCAATTTTTCCGGCGACAAGGTAATAACGCGCGCGCCGACATGGGGAATACGCTCAATCAGCCCCAGCCCTTCCAAGCGCATAATGGCTTCGCGCAATGGCCCACGGCTGACTTCATAACGGCGGGCAAGTTCCGGCTCAGAGATTTTCCCGCCCGACACAATCTCACCAGAGACAATGGCCTCAACCAACAGTGCGGTGAGGCTTTCCGATTTGGTGTTTTCTTTTGTTATCGCACTTATGCGTTCTTGCGTAGCGCCTATATATTCTTGCGTGGCGCTTGGCGCGTTATGTTCGCTCATTGTAATCCTTACCCAATGGCTATCTTTGTTGTGTAAACCCGACACCGTATCTGCAAAGCCCAGTATTCATGGCTTTCCCCAAAACCCGCAGTGAGCATCTTGAGGAAGTATCGCGTTGCGTTCACGGCATCAATATTGTCTACAATTTCATCTTATGAACATAATTTAGGCAATGATTGCGGCAACAATCAAGAAAATTGTCGACAATTTAGACGAAGGTATAAGGCGAGAGATGAGAGACTGGAGACCAGAGATTAGAGACCAGAGATTAGAGATTAGAGATTAGAGATTAGAGATTAGATATTAGATATTAGATATTAGATATTAGGTATTGGAGATTGTAGACAGCAGGCATAGAGGAAGAAGATTGAGGCTCTTTGTCCTTCCCCCTTTTCAAGGGGGAAGTTAGATGGGGGTTTTGTTTTTGGCTTTATTGAAAGGCAAATTTGTACTATGAATCGAAAAAACACTTCGTTGAGAGTTCTTGTGCCAGTTTAATTTCTTCTTTCGTTGCTTCAAATTTCAAATTAAACCTACCACCAACATAAAAAGGCAACTCTTTTTGGGCATAGTAGTTTAATTTATCTGGCGCATAGAGAAAGTAAGAGACAAGATCATTTTCAAATAACCCCGTTGATACCCTTGGTAAAATCAACTCCATTTCTCGCTCAAGATAACTTATCGCATCGAATAGCTCTAACGACGAAATATTTGGAATATCCTTAAGCTTTTGGATATCTCTTAGATTATCTTTTACTATATGTAAACAAGCTTCCTGAAGGGTATTTACATTATGACCTATGACATCTATTTCTCTATTCTTGATAGCTATATCTAAAGGTGGGTTTAACTTGTAGAAGATTAACTTTCCATTTTTACCGCAAGGCTCTTCTCTATAGCCATTAGCCTCCCTTAACATCTCAATAATTTGCGAGAACCTTTCTTTTGTTAGATATCGATTCGCTTCTGTAAAAGAGTTTACGTCAAAAAACTCTCTGTAAAGCCATGCTCTGCGCTTCCTAATTTTTGAAACTAAAAGATATGCTAATTTAGCGGCGCGAAAATTTTGCCTCACCTCCGGATACAAATTAAAAACGATATAAAAAATCCCTGCCGCGTTTATTGATATATATAATGACACCAACGGACTTTGCAAACTATCACTAGACATAAAAGCTGTCGGGAATAAAGACAAAACAATTAACCAAAATCGTTTCTTTGTTAGGCAGATTACACATGCAGCAATCTCTTGATTTCGAAAAGTATAACTATAGTGGTGTTCGTATAAAAGGTTGCTGTATAAGACCAATAGCTTATTTATCACTATTGGTTTATAAAACTTATACTTATCCAACGCAATCTGATTTATTTGATTTATTTTTAACAATATCCACTTCAACTTATAACCACCCACAAACCAACACTTAACCATATGTTTTTACTTAGATTATCATCAAAAACATCTTAGCTGCGAACGTAAAATTACTCCAACATACTTTGTTAACTTCGCACTACAACTTCTAGCTATAAAAATGTCATAAACATATGGATGACGGAGAATTGAATCAATTTGAGATACGCTGAAATGAGACCAAACCCCATCCTAGCCTTCCCCTTGAAAAGGGGAAGGAACTGAAAATGAAACACTTGGCTGCATGTCAAAAGGCAGGATTACTGGTTCTACCTTCGATTAAACAACACCACCCCAAGCACCGTCAGAGCAACACCACAAACAATGGCGACCGTAAGTGGCTCATTGAAAATGACCACTGCCAGCAGCGCCGTCAGACATGGCGAAATCGAGCCGATAGTTGAAGCTTTAGCGGAACCTAACTGGCTGACGGCATAAGAAAAGCCGATGGTAGACAGCACACCGACGCCAAGCCCCTGTACGACCACATACGGCATGGCTTCTTGCCAAGAAAAGTCACCGAAGTTGCTTGGAACAGCATCGAAAATCACCAACCCGAGAGTGACAAAGAACGAAATATAAGAAAGCAGCACGGCAACAGAAATCGGGCTTAGTCCCGAGCGTTTAATGCCCATGGTGTATCCGCCCCAGAGCATTGCTGCGGCGAGCAGGTAAAACACGCCAACAGGCACATCGAGTCCGGTATAAATGCTGCGCCCCAGCACCATGGTTGCGATTCCTGACAGCAATAAGGCTAAAGCGCCGATTTGTTTGCGGGAGAACAATTGTCGACAAAATACAAACCCCAGCAGCGCGACGAAAAATGGCGGTGTGCCAGCGAGGATAGTGCCGACATAAGCGGTGGGCGCGGTTTCTGCGCCAATTGATGCCAAAAACAGGAACGGGACGCCGCCGAGCGGGATCAGGCAGGCATTACCAAGACGCACAGTTTTCAGCTCTTTCAAACAGGCAGGAAGCATAGGTGTCAGCAACACCATGGGGACGATAAACCGTATCAGTGCGATGTCTGCCATTGTCAGTGCTGATGAACCGACCGCCCTTACGCTGAGTGCAAACCCCGACCAAATCAGCAACACAACCGCCATCACCAGGTAGCCTTTCGCATTTGGGGATAATGCGTGGCGGCGCGACCTCGCCAGAATGGGCTGAATCACCTTTTCCATAAACACCTTCTGAAACGTTCAATGTTTAAGGACGATTATCTGCCATTAACTGCGCTCTTATTTGGCAAAGTGAGGACTAAAAGTTGCCATGGTTGATTGGAAGCGCTAACTTTCCACTCAATCTTGATTGAATCATGCCGAAGAGATTTATGGACAGAATCGACAGACACATGCTTGAGATCCTTCAGACCGAAGGTCGCCTTTCTACCGCAGAGCTATCCGAACGTGTTGGCCTCTCCCCTTCCCCGTGTGCGCGTCGCTTAAAGCGCCTAGAGGATGAAGGCTATATCGAGGGGTATCAGGCCAAGCTGAGTAAGCCGAAGATGGGCATTTCGATGACGTTTTTTGTTGAAGTGAGCCTGAACAACCATCAGGAAGAATCAATCAAGAACTTTGAGCTTGCGCTGGCGGATATGGCGGAAGTGATTGGTGGGCATATTGTTTCCGGCGCGTATGACTATCTGCTGGAAGTCGTCACACCGGATTTGGCGGGCTGCGAAGCCTTTACGCGAAAGCTGCACAAACTGACCAGCGTGAAGGATATCCATACCCATTTGTCGGTCAGGCAAATTACGACGAACAAATCGCTGCCAATTTACGTGTAGCTGTTGCCGAAGAAGACGGTCAGCAGCCTATGGATAATAACGCCCAAAGGCTGCCTCAGCGTTAACCGACGTGGGTTTTCCAAGCCGGTTAGGTTCGTTTACTGAACCGGTTTTATTTCAATCGTCGCGCCAGCTTCTGCCAACGCTTTTTCCAGCGCCATTGCTTCGCTTTTGGATAGATTTTCTTTCAGCACCACAGGCGCACTTTCCACCACACCTTTGGATTCAATCAAGCTCAAGCCTGTTGCGTCTTTCACCGCCTGGATAATGTCGACTTTGTTGCCTTCCACCGCTGTCAGCACCAAATCAAACTTCGGCGCAGTGATGAGCTGGTTTTTCTCCATCAACTGGGTATCGATGCCTTTGAGCTTCATTTCATCAATGGCAAAGTTCACCGCATTCAGTAGACCCTGTTCCCCTTTGGGGATCAGGTAACCGAATTGACTGCGGGTGAAAGGATCTTCACAACGCGCAGCTTCCAGTTTGTCGTTGGTGACCTCATAGAACAGCCCTTCCGGCGTTTCTGTCACCATCACATCTACGTCACCGGCCGCAACTGCTTTTGGCACATCCAGATTGTTTTCAAACTTGGTGAATGTGGCATTTGGCAGCTCACTCATCGCGAATTTTTCATTGGTTCCGCCAATGTTCACACCTACGCGCACCGAAGGCTTGTTCACTTTCTCCAGTGAGTCATACTTTTCGGCATTGCCTTGTGCAACGAGAAAGCATTTACCAAACACCATGTAACCCTGAGTTTGCTCTGCATTAAGCTGGCGCTGCATGCGCCGGGTAATGCCGCCCATCGCAATGTCGTATTTGTCTTCTTTCAGGCCATCGAGCAGCCCTTTCCAGGTGGTTGGCACAAATTCGACTTTCACGCCGAGCTGATCACCCAAATACTGCGCGACATCGATATCAAACCCCGAATAGGTCTGTCCGTCGTAAAAAGAAAAAGGTTTGTAATCACCCGTGGTACCGACACGGATAACACCGGCTTCAAGAATATCGTCCAGTTGATCTGCCACCGCGACGCCGGACATAGTCAACGCCACTGACACAAAGAGGTGTGATAGTTTCACGGTGATACTTCTCCTTTGGTTGCTGTTATTTCTAATCTATCAACCGCGCTCAAAGGAAAAGGTCTAAGTATTGAGGATTAGTACAAATTTTACCCTCGTTAAATGGTGATATGCGATATAACTTATTCTGTCGTCAAAAACGTTGTGAATGCGAAATCCCATCCTCTGAACCACCGAGCAAAAGATAAGACACTGTTGAGATGGCTATTGTGTGTTTACGCGAACATAGCGTAAGTTTTATGTAAATAACCTGCTTACGAGATGAAGAAACAATAATGTCGAACATTTTGGAACAACTGGCGTTTTCCCTTTCTCTCGTCGCCCCGATCTTTTTTATTCTTGCCCTCGGTTTTATTTTCAAACGAATCAACTGGATAGATACAAATTTTATCAATGTAGCATCGCGACTTGTGTTTAACGTCGCCCTGCCAGCAATGCTGTTTTTAAGTATCGCCACCTCTGAGCATAACTTTTTCCAATCGACTGAATTTCTTGTTTTTTCAGTGGCAATGACAGTCGCATTTTTCCTCTTTGTTACCCTTTCAACCAAACTGGCTTTTAAAGACTCGACCGATCATGGTGTGCTGATTCAAGCGAGCTTTCGCGCCAATACCGCCATTATCGGCATCGCCTATGTTGAAAATGCGTTCGGCAGCCAAGCGGTTGCATTGGCCGCAATGTATGTCGCTGTTATTACGGTGGTCTTTAATATTCAGGCGGTGATTTGTTTATCACCCAAAACGACTGGCTCCAAGCTTCATTCAACCAAACTTATCTTTCTCAATCTTGTAAAGAATCCGCTGATTATCGCGATAGCTCTCGGCATTATGGTTTCATCCGTTAACGTTACTCTGCCTAAGGTTGTTATCGAAACAGGAAACTACCTCGCCAGAATCGCGCTGCCGCTGGCTTTGTTGTGTACGGGTGCGAGCTTGGATTTCCGGACAATGAGAGACGATAAACTGCCTACCTGGTTTGCCGCGTCGAACAAGTTGATGGTTGCCCCGTTCATTTTTACGCTGATTGGCTACTGGTATGGTTTCAGGGGCACAGAACTCGGTATTTTGTTCTTTATGAACGCCGCGCCAGTTGCAGCCGCCAGTTATGCGATGACCCAAGCCGCTGGAGGCAACACCATTCTGAGCGCCAATCTTATTGGGCTGACTACGCTATTTTCCAGCATCACTGTCGGCGTGGGCTCACTGGTCTTAAAAGTGCTGGGATTGATTTAAGTAAAATCTCACTGCCACACCAAATAGCTGGAAGATAAAACCATGCCTCCCCAGTTTGAATAGAGGTAGGCATGGTGAATGTCTACAGGCAATCAGACGGATAGTTTTCTCCCGTCATCCACGATATCCAGCGTCTCCTTGAGTTGAGTACAAAGCCTTCTTTGCCGCTAATACCATTGATAACCACCCCATCAGTCTTAGATGAACGCAGCGTCGAATCAAACTGCCAGTCTTTGCTGTTAATCCGCTCGCCCTGCAGCAGCGCGTTACTCAGCTTTTCAGTCATGATGGCGATGGTAAAACCTTTGGTGGTTTCAACGCCTATGCTGGAATCGGAATCATCAGCAATACTGCCAATGGCAACTGGAAGTGTCATTGTGCAGGTATTTCCATCTTCCAATCGCACGATGTAAGCCGCATCCCCCACCCGGCCTTTCAACCAAAGCAATTCGCCTTGAGTCATGGTTTCTGCGGTGACGACGCCATACGCCCCTTCGGGTATCACGGTTGCAGACGAACTAAACGTAGAGACAAAAGCCGTTGAGACAAAAGCCAGCAGAAGTGCGCTAAGTTTGATTGTGGTATTCATGCGAAGCCCTCCATTTCACGGTTGTCGGATTTTGTTTGAATAAGCAGATACACCAGCCAGAACGGGCCAACAACCGGCACTAAAAAAATCCACACCCAGCCGCCAGATCTGTCTGTGTCATGCAGCCGTCTTACCATGGCGGCTATCATCGGAATGAAACTGACGACGCCGTAGATAGCGTCGAACCAGGTGTCGAATGCGATATCAAAAGCGATGCATGCAAACGTCACCAAAAAGTGCACCAACATAAACATCCAGAACGCTTCGCGGGATGAGCGTCCCGAAAAGTCAAAGCCACGTTTCCAAGCAATCAGGTAGTAGTCCATAAATGTCACCTCACGAATAATGTGTGGTGTCATTGTTGAAGAAACCGCGTATTCCAGCGTCCTAGAACGGGTTTTAGGTCGTTCTTGAACCGGTATTTGTCTACATTTGAGTTTCAATTCCGCTTGGGCGCGGTAACCTTAGCCTTTGTTGATTGGCGAAAATTTCTGAAAACAGGAAGTCATATGCTTGCGATTCCAGTGCCGTTCGTTGTTTCCATGCTGCTTGGACTGCTGGCGGTTACGCTCTATGCAAGATTTGCTGATCAGGCCAAAACGGCCTGTCTGTTTTTGCTGCTTTGTGCGGGCACGACGGCAATGGTGGGTCTGCGCTGGACATTTAACATCAGTGCGTTTGGCATTGCGCAGCCCATTCTGGCATCCGTGATCCCAGTTGCGGCCTGGTATGCATTCGCCCACGCCAGCAGAAAACAGGGAAAGCTCCCGTTGCTTCATGCAGCCGGGCCTCTCTATGTGCTTGTCAGCGTCACCACCCAGCCATGGCTTGGTTTGCCGCTGGATGAAATCCTGACCTTGATTTACGTGGTGTATGGTGTCGCGCTTATCCGTTATTCAGGCAAAGACACAGAGTTGGTCAATGTCTCGCTGGGCAATTGGGAAGGCGTTAGAAAGGCGGAAAATATCGCCGGATGGATGCTGATCTTTTCGGCGGTGGTAGACAGCCTGATGTCGCTCGATTTCGCTTTCAACAGCGGAGAGTTCTCGCTTTATATCCTCACCGCCGCTCACCTGATTCTATTGCCGGCGCTCTCTATTGCCGTTGTCGTTGCGGCAATGAATACGCCGATGGCGGAAGAACCGGACGATGCCGAGCCTGCGCAAGAGACAGAAACAGAAGCGGCATCTGTCATGACCCATGAAAAGGCCGAAGAAATCACCCATCTGCTGGACACCAAAATCCGTCAAAACATGCTCTATCTCGATCCGGAACTCACACTTTCGAAACTCAGCCGTAAGCTGGCTATACCTGCCAAACAAATTTCTATCGCGGTGAATCAAATCCATGGCGAGAACATCTCCAAACGTATCAATGCCTATCGCATCGAGCATGCAAAACAGGCGTTGCTTTCCACTGATGACACGATCACACAGATTTTTATGAACGCAGGATTCCAGACCAAATCCAACTTTAACCGCGAGTTTTCCCGCATGACGGGAATGACGCCGAGCGAATTCCGAAAAAGCAGTACACAGCGGGAGGTGTAAATCCTCAGCGCTGAACTTAGCCAGCACCTCAATTCGTCTCCTCCCCTTGCCCTCGTTTTGCCTGTTTCCAACACCCTTCTGAAAATCATCATTTTATGAACATGTTTGCGCAACGTGACCTAGCTAACAATGATGCTGAAATAAAACCAATTTCTATCACAATTTCTGTTTCATCAAACCTTTACACTCACGCCAAGATGTTCGAGTGAAAACTCTAATTATCTCAAATGCTCGTTTGAGCAAGCTGAAATGAAGGAATGAATAGAAAATGAAAACTGTTTTCGCTCACCGCGGTATGTCATCACTGGCCCCGGAAAATACCCTCAGCGCTTTCTCCCTGTGCAGGGAAAATGGCATTCAATGGCTGGAATGTGACGTTGATATTCTTGCCGACGGTACGGTTGTGCTCTCGCACGACGACACTCTGGAACGTTGCACGGATCAATGCGGCAGCCTTTACGATTTAACCCATTCTGATCTTGCCAAGATTGATGCGGGCAGCTGGTTTGCTGACGCCTATGAAGGGGAACGCATCCCGACGTTTGAACAGTTCATTGCTCTGGTGAACCAACATGAACTGAAT
Organism: Enterovibrio paralichthyis; assembly: GCF_019209835.1. Lineage (NCBI taxonomy): Bacteria > Pseudomonadati > Pseudomonadota > Gammaproteobacteria > Vibrionales > Vibrionaceae > Enterovibrio > Enterovibrio paralichthyis. The sequence goes on from NZ_JAHUTS010000017.1 coordinate 59,436, forward strand.
ATCAACGTCGAAATCAAATCCTGCACCTCTGGTTGGGAAAACACCCTGCGCCTGATTGACGGCGTGATTGCTGGGCTGGAAAACCTGAATCCAGAACGTGAATTGATCATCTCTTCGTTCAACCACCTCGCGCTGGCTGAATTCAAAAAACGCCGCCCACAAACACGCATTGCCTGCCTGTTCGAGAACGCCAACCTCTGGGATGACTGGGAGTCCATCCTGCAAGCCTGTCAGGCCGAATATATCCACCCGGAAGATAAAGGGCTGACAAAAGAGAGAATCCTGAAGATGAAAGCGGCGGGCTACGGCATCAACGTTTACACGGTTAACGACCTGGCGAGGGCGAACCAGCTATTTAACTGGGGAGTTGACGGTGTGTTTACCGATATCGCCCACCAGTTTCCGAAAAAGTACAAAAAAGCGTTCTGATACAACCAATAACGATAACTCTACCCTACAAGCATTTGATGCAGGTGCCCTATGAAGAAACTGATTAGTAAAATTGGATTCGACTCCAACAAACAGTTTTATGGCTTTATGTCTGTGGTTTTCTCCGGACAAATTATCTATTCCGCCTTTGAAGCCTTCAAAGGAACGTTTTACAACCTTCTGATCAACGTTCTGAATATCGACAACACCCAGATGGGTATTCTGTTTACCCTGATCGGCTCTGCGATGTTCTTCTATATTCCGGCTGGCTGGGTCAACAACCGTTTTTCTGTCCGCTCAATTTTGATGACCAGCTTGATGGTGCGCTTCATCAGTATGATGTACATCATCATCTTCCAGCCTGACTTTGCCGTTCTTGCGGTTATCGCCGGTATCTGGGGTATGACAGATGCTGTCTTCTGGCCGTCGGTGGTGAATGGTGTCAGCCTGATGTCCGGTGAAAACAACAAAGGTATGGCCTTTGGTTTGCTGGAATCTGTGCGCCGCGCAATGGAAATGAGCATGAACGCCGTTATCGTCGGTATCATGGCGCTGGTTGGCGGTTCTATCCTGGTGTTCAAAGGTGCGATTGTCGTTTACACCCTGCTGATCCTTCCGATGATTTATCTGGTATGGAAGTTCGTGCCGGATAACCGTATCGACCCTGAAAACGGCGAAAGCAGAAACAAAGCAGCGCTGATGGGCCTGATCCAGGTGCTGAAAATGCCAACTGTTTGGCTGGCAGCGTTCACTTCCCTGACCGTTTACTGGACTTACATTACCCTGATTTACACCGTCCCTTATCTGGAAGCGGTATTTGGCATCACCACTGCACAGGCAGCACTGTTCGGTATTATCAACACCGGTGCAATGGGTGTGGTTGCGGGTTTGATTGCAGGTTCACTCTCTGACTTTGTGTTCAAATCTTCCGTTAAAATGATGATCTTCTCCCTTGGCCTGACTGCGACCTGTCTGCTGGGCGTTATCCTGCTACCGAAATCGCCTGACATGCTGTTTATGAACATTGCGCTGTTGATGGCTTTCTCTTTCAGCATCTTCCTGGCAAAAGGCATCATCCTAGCGCCAGTGGCAGAAGCGGGTGTGCCGAAGCAAATCAGCGGTTCAGCAATGAGCGTCGGTTCTTTCGCGGCTTACGCTTCTGTGTTTTGGGCGTACGCGCTGAATGGCTGGATCATCGATAACTTTGAAAAAGTGACCGCGTACCAGACCATCTTCTCTATCGGACTGGGTGTATCCCTGACGGGTATGGCATGTGCCATTGTGTTGGTTGGCCTGAAACGCAAGCAAAAAGCCCTGATAGAACAAACCGCTGCATAGTCCGGACGGTTACGCCGAATAAAGACAATGCCACTCAATGAGTGGCATTTTTCATCATATAACGCCTAATTATGCCTTTTTAAACAGCAATTTATGCGACATCTCCCAACCTATCTCTCCGCCTCCAACCGAAACAAATCAACACATTTTGTAACATTATCATTAGCTTATGAAGCCACAGACAAGACTTAGGTCATGTTCCTGGCCTTGTATTCCATTGATTAAGTAACGGATTGAGCCCGATCACCTTCTTGCACACCCTCGTAGTGTTACAAAAGCTGGGCACACTGAGAAAATATAGGCAGGTTTTCTGTGCACCCTACATATCCATAAAACAATTACATTGGAGAACGTAATGACGAGTGCTTTTTTCATTCCTACCGTAAACCTGATGGGCGCGGGTTGCCTTGAAGACGCCGCTGATGCAATTAAGTCCCATGGTTTCAAACATGGCCTGATCGTGACCGACAAGATCCTCAATGAGATTGGTGTGGTCGGCAAAGTCTCGGCGCTGTTGGCTGAGCGCGGCATTAAAACCGCGATTTTTGACGGCACCCAGCCAAACCCAACCATTGCGAATGTCGAAGCCGGTCTGGCCATTCTGGAAGAAAACAGCTGTGACTTTGTTGTCTCGCTGGGTGGCGGTTCGCCCCATGATTGTGCGAAAGGCATTGCACTGGTTGCAGCCAATGGTGGCAAAATTGCTGACTACGAAGGCGTAGACCAATCTGCAAAAGCACAGTTGCCATTGATTGCGATTAACACCACCGCAGGCACCGCATCGGAAATGACCCGCTTTTGCATCATCACCGACGAAGCACGCCACATCAAAATGGCGATCGTGGATAAGAACACAACCCCACTCATCTCGGTGAACGACCCAGAGTTGATGCTGGCAAAACCGGCGTCGCTGACTGCGGCAACAGGGATGGATGCGCTAACCCATGCTGTTGAAGCTTATGTTTCCACCGCTGCAACGCCAATTACCGATGCGGTTGCCATCAAGGCGATTGAGCTTATTCAGGCTAACCTGCGCACCGCGGTAAAGGATGGCCAGAATCTGGAAGCACGTGAGCAAATGGCCTACGCGCAGTTTATGGCGGGTATGGCGTTTAACAATGCATCTCTTGGCTATGTGCATGCCATGGCGCACCAGTTGGGTGGTTTCTACGACTTGCCACATGGCGTGTGTAATGCGGTTTTACTCCCTCACGTGCAGGCTTACAACGCTCAGGTTTGCCCAGCGCGTCTACGTGATGTAGCGAAGGCCATGGGAGTGAGTGTGGATGCGCTGACGCCAGAACAAGGCGCGAAAGCTGCCATTGATGCAATTAAAGCATTGTCTGCCGATGTGGGTATTCCTGCGGGTCTGGAACTGTTGAATGTGAAAGCTGACGATATTCCTGTGCTGGCAGAAAACGCGTTGAAAGACGCCTGCGGTTTCACCAACCCGAAACAGGCAACGCACGAAGAGATCTGCGAGATCTTCCGTAACGCTATGTGATCATTTGGTTTTGATAACCAACACGCTTATAAAGCCGCCTCCGGGCGGCTTTCTTGTTCCACCAGCCACTTCACAAAGTGATTGGCAACCGCATGTTCCCGGCAAGACGGCGAACAATAAAGGTAGTAGCCGCCGCTTTCGACGCTGTTGATATGCGCATCTGGCCAGAAAACCAGTTCTCCCCGCGCCAAATAACCTTCGAGCAGGGATAAACGCCCGACCATGACGCCCTGCCCGTCCAGCACAGACTGCAACAACAAGGTGTAAAGGCTGGAGCGTCGCAAACGGCTGTTCACCATGGCAAAGCGTTTATCTTCGCGCCAGAACCGCCAGTCGTCATGCCAGTGCATGTCCTGAAAAAAGACTGGGGATGACGCCTGATAACCCGGTGCACACACGGGTACCAGAGTCTCACACCAAAGCTTCTGCCACTTGCTGCCGGGATCGTGCTGGAAATAGGCCAACGCGAGATCAGTCTCTTCCGGCTGACCGGAAATGGTCGAAACAGCAGTGATTTCCAGCTCATGTTCGGGGAAAAGGTGCTGATAGTCGCCTAACCGGCGGTGAAGCCAAAGCTGGGCAATGGCATGCTGGGTCGCCAGTTTCACCGGAGCCTGCTTTTCATGGCGGATACGCTCTACGTCCTGCTCAAACGTCCGCAAGGTAATCTTTACCTGCGTAAATAATTCTTGGCCTTGCGGTGTCAGTGACACACCTTTCCCGTGGCGGGCAAAAAGGGAAAAGCCCAGCGTTGTTTCTAATTTTTTCACCTGATAGGCCACCGCAGAGGCCGTCAGGAACAGCTCCTCTCCTGCTCTGGCAAAGCTTTCATGCTCAGCCGCGGCTTCAAAAGCGACCAGAGAATCCAGCGGGGGAAGATGTGGAAAACGAACAGAACGCATGGTTTAAGCCCAAAATTATTTTTGCCTTAAACCAAAAATAATCCATTTGAGAAAAAAAGTGGTTCGGTCTGAGATAGAGACATCACAAACCGGGAAGGAAACCAGAAAATGGCGTTTGATGAAAAACCTTGGGTTGACGGTGCAATCAACCAATATGCGCGTGAAACGGTGCAATCTGTAGCAATGGACGATGAGCAGGCGGTAGTGAAAGCCATCTATCAACTGGCGGATCAAAACCGGGCTATTCACGAGCAGCAATGCATTAACCTTAACCCAGCCACCAATATCATGAATCCCAAAGCCGAAGCGCTTCTGGCATCCGGTATTGGTTCCCGCCCTTCCCTCGGATACCCCGGCGATAAATATGAAATGGGGCTGGAAGCTATCGAGAAAATCGAAATCCTCGCCGGGCAACTCGCTTGCGAAGTCTTTGACGCCAAATACGCGGAGATCCGCGTCGCATCCGGCGCGATGGCAAACCTCTATGCCTTTATGGCAACCGCCAAGCCCGGCGACACCATTCTTGTGCCACCGGCTTCCATTGGTGGACATGTTACCCATCACAATGCCGGTGCAGCAGGACTTTACGGTCTCAATATTGTGGAAATGCAAGCCGACGCCGAACACTACACGATTGATTTGGATGCGCTCCGTCAGCAAGCGCATGCGCTCAAACCCAAACTCATCACGATTGGTGGCAGCCTGAACCTACTGCCTCATCCGGTTGCCGAAATCCGCGCCATTGCCGATGAAATCGGGGCTTACGTTTTGTTTGATGCCGCGCACCAATGCGGCATCATCGCCGGGAAAAGCTGGCCAAACCCGCTTTCACAGGGCGCGCATTTAATGACGATGAGCACTTATAAAAGCCTGGGAGGCCCTCCGGGCGGGCTGATTGTCTCCAACGACGCGACGGTGATGCAAAGCATCGATGCCATTGCCTTTCCCGGTCTAACCGCCAATTTTGATGCGGCTAAATCGGCGGCGCTGGCGGTGTCATTACTGGACTGGAAAGCCTTTGGTGAAGCCTACTCCGAAGCAATGATCGCCACCAATGCCGCGCTGGCAAAAGCCTGTATGGCAGAAGGTCTTCCGGTGTTTCAGGTGAATGGCGCCGAAGGACTCACGCCGTCCCACTCGCACCAGTTTGCGATTCAGGCAGCCCCTTTTGGCGGCGGCCAGACCATGGCGAAGAAACTGCGTCAGGCCAATATCCTGACCTGTGGTATCGGATTGCCGGTTGCACCGGTTGACGGTGACATGAACGGGCTCAGGTTTGGCACACCGGAAATCGTACGCGCAGGATTCACCGCGGAGGAAATGCCGCAGGTCGCTAAATTTATCGCGGATTGCCTGTTAGGCAGAAGACCGGATGCGGATATCGCGCAAGCTGTCAGCGAAATGCGCAGCCGCTATACGACACTAAATTACTTATTGTCTTAAGCACTTATTGTTTGGGTCGAGAGATCGCCGAATTCTCTCGACCAAACCGGCTTTTTGAGTAAAATCCTGCGCTCTTTTCAGTGATATTTGAGCGCGAAGTGAAAATCGGAAAACGTCTACAGCAACTGCAATCTCTGGTGACAGAGCCTTACGACCACATCTGGGATTGTTGCTGCGATCATGGCTTACTTGGCGCTGCATTGCTTCGCCAGCATCCGGAATCCCATATCCATTTTGTCGACGTGGTACCCGCACTCATCGACGCGCTGAACGAACGCCTGAGCCAACACTTTGCTGACCGCACCCACCGCTGGCAAACACTTTGTATGGATGCCGGTGCCTTGCCACTGAATGATTACCCTGGGAAACATCTTGTGATCATTGCCGGTGTCGGCGGTGATTTGATGATGGACATGGTTGCCCGCCTTCAGGATGCCAACCCAGAGAAGGAACTCGATTTTCTGCTCTGCCCTGTTCATCACCAGTATGCCCTTCGCACTCTGTTGATCTCGCGTGGATTCAAGCTGAAAGAGGAAGTGTTGGTTGAGGAAAACCGACGTTTCTACGAAATCATGTTGGTAACGACTCACCAGAATACACACCAGCCCTACGCCGATATCTCGCCCGTCGGTTCGCGTTTATGGCTCACGGTCGATCAGGTTCAGCCGGACAACCGCAAACGCTATCTGACCCAGACGCTTGCTCATTATGAGCGCATTCAACGCGGGAAGCCGGATGACGTACAGCCCATCCTTCACGCCTATCAACAGGTGAACCTTTCTTAAATAATACGCAAAAAGAAAACCCCTCCGGACAGCATCCGAAGGGGTTTGTCTTAGCCAACCGGTATTATTTTAAAAAACGAACTGCGAGATAAAGTAACCGCCGGCGACCGCCGAAATGACCATCACAAAGCCCGGCATGATATAACTGTGGTTCACCACGTACGTACCCAGCTTTGTGGTACCGGTACGGTCAAACGACACACAGCCAATCTGGCCAGCACCCGGTACGATAAAGTCACCACAGGTTGCCGGGTACATCGCCACCAGCAAGCCCGGTGGAATGCCCATAGCTGCACCCAGCGGCATCAGCGCAGACACGGTAGCCGATGGGCTGAAGATCACTGACGAGAAGCAGAACAGGATCAGGCCGAATGCCATTGGTGCCGTTTCGACCATGCCTTCAAACGAGGTTTCAAAGAAGGTTTGGTACGCACTGAAGAAAGTCCCTGTCATCCAGGAGATACCGAACACGCCCACCACGCCGATCAAACCTGAACGGAATACCGAACCCGACGCAAACTTGTCGCTTGGTACTTTGGCGAACACGATGATGAACAGCGCAGCGGCCAACATCACCATTTGGATCAGCATTGGCGTGGAAAGTACGACGGTTTTGCCATCAACGTCCCAAGAAGGCAGCAGCGTTTTGAACGTACCGAACAGGATAACCGTTGCAACGCCCAGACCGAAAATCGCCACGCTGCGTTTGGTGCCTTTTTGTGGCTCTGCAGATGCCGCTTGTTCCGGCTCGTCCACTTCATCATGCAGCAGCTTGTATTCGCCACTCGCCACACGGCGCTGGAACTCAGGATCCTGCTCAAGCTCCAGACCACGTTTGTAAACAAACGCGCAACCTGCCAGCGTACCAATCAGGAACGCAGGCATGCTGACAGCCAGGATTTGGAACAGTGAAACGCCGTACATGGACAGGGTTGCAATCATACCTGCCGTTGCCGCACTCATCGGGCTCGCGGTGATCGCGATACCAGAAGCAATAACCGCCATCGACATTGGACGCTCAGGACGGATTTTGGCTTCTGCCGCCACTTCCGCAATAACCGGGTACACAGCGAACGCAACGTAAGAGGTACCACAGAACACCACGAACATTGAGGAAATGAGCGGGCCCAGGAAGGTAATGGCGCTCGGCTTTTTACGCAGCAGCTTTTCTGCCACGCGAACTAAGAAATCCAGACCACCCGCGCCTTGCAACACACTTGTACAGGCGATAACCGCAATAATAATCAGCAGTACAGTGATGGGTGGTGATGCCGGTTGCAGCCCGAATCCCAACACCAGAATACATACGCCCAGACCACCGGCCGCACCCAGACCAACGCCACCGAACCTGCCGCCAACGCCGATACACAACAAGACCACAGCCAGCTGCAGCCAAAATTCAATGCCCATAAAAAACTCCCACAAGGCACGGTTAAATGCCCTGCTACTTAAACGAACACATTAAAAAAGAGGCCAGCCCGAATGAGCTGGCCGAGAGAGGGAAACGATTAGCTTTCCGTGCTCATCGCTTGGTTGCCCAGCTGAGACATAAAGCCTTCAGTCGCAGTGCCACCGAAACAGATCTCTTCCGCGCGTTTGATTTGCGCTTCCACTGCCTGAGGTGCAGTACCGCCGTAAGAGTTACGCGCAGCAACACACGCTTCCAGAGTGATGTCCTTGTAGATATCTTCTTCAATCAGTTCATTGAATGAACGGAATTCGTCGATAGTCAGCTCATCCAGCTTCTTGTCGTTCTTGATGCAGTAGTTCACGGTTGAACCCACAACATGGTGCGCTTCGCGGAACGGAAGGCCTTTACGAACCAGGTAGTCCGCCATGTCTGTCGCCGTTGAGAAACCACGGTTAGCCGCGTCACGGGTGTTCGCTTCCAGAACCACCATTTTCTCGATCATTGGCGTCATAACCTGAAGCGCGCGTTGCAGCGTGTCCATGGAGTCATAAACCGCTTCTTTGTCTTCACTCATGTCAGTGTTGTACGCCAGTGGCAGACCTTTCATGGTCGTCAGGATTGCCATCAGGTTGCCGTACATACGGCCGGTCTTGCCACGGATCTTCTCTGCAATGTCAGGGTTTTTCTTCTGTGGCATGATGCTTGAGCCAGTACAGAAGTCGTCAGACAGTTCGATAAATTTGAAGTCCTGGCTTGAGAACAACACAATCTCTTCAGACAGGCGGCTCAGGTGCATAAAGCACATTGCAGCTGCGGCGTTGAATTCGATCATGTGGTCACGGTCGCTCACTGAGTCGATACTGTTGTGCGTTGGCTCGTCAAAGCCCAGCAGTTCTGCGGTCAGGAAGCGATCGATTGGGAATGTGGTACCCGCCAGAGCAGCAGAACCCAGTGGACACTGACCCATGCGCTTGTATAGATCTTCAAAGCGAGAGTAGTCACGTTGCAGCATCCAGTAGTACGCCATGATCCAGTGGGAGAACAGGATTGGCTGGCCAGTTTGCAGGTGCGTGTAGCCCGGCATAATGACGTTAATTTCTTCTTTCGCACGCTTGATGATGACTTTCTGCATGGTGCGGATAAGCGCCAGGTTGTCTTCAATCACTGAACGCATGTGCATTTTAGAGTCCAGCGTTGTCTGGTCGTTGCGGCTGCGCGCAGTGTGCAGTTTACCGCCAACAGGGCCGATGATTTCGGTCATGCGCTTTTCAATGGACATGTGAACGTCTTCATCAGCAGTGTCGTATACGAACGTGCCTTCTTCGACTTCTTTCTCAACGGTTTTCAGGCCAAAAATGATTTGGTCTGCTTCGTCTTGCGTGATGATGCCCTGCTTCGCCAGCATAGTAGCGTGCGCAATGCTGCCATGGATATCGACCGGAAACAGGCGTTTCTCGATCAGAATCGTCGCATTGAACTCTTCAACCAGTTTATTTGTTGGCAGATCAAAACGACCGCCCCATAATTTAGAAGACATAAACAACCTCTTTAATATTTATGTAAATAAAATCTCGCCAACGCATTAAAGCGCCAACAATTAGGAATCTGGAATTAATTAACGTACAATAAATCCAATCAGCGCATGCCAATTAATTTAAAAGCATTAATTTGATATTTGAAAAATCGCAGAGGTGCGAGAAACCGATTTAAACGGTTTAGATGTGAAGGCTTACGGAGTTGTATCGAAACTCAGCCGACGATAATTACCCTGAAAGGTAAGAATGGATGACATGAAAAATCCTTTTTACAAAAACAGTCCATAAATTTCGCGTTAAAAGGAAGATATATTTTTAAACTGAGTAAAAAAGAGGCTTAAATCACAATTAGTTCATGCAATCAGATAAATTACTCATCAGTAACAATCGAAATACAATCAAATCAAAACGTCATTTCAATTACCTACAAGTTTCCTAAGTTACTGAATATTTGCATCTAAAAGATAGGAGATATCAACCATATCAGAATCTTATCGATTGAGTGCATACAATACAAAATGGCGATATTATCACCGACTACAATTCAAAATTCACCCAACATATACTGCATGAATAGCTCAAAAACTGCACTGACCTGTCGCTCGATAAATCGTTTCTTCCTTGACAATGAATTTTTATCATCACACTTCGCGGATAACCAGATGTGAACATTTCATCTTGATCTGATTAACAATCCGGTAATTTATTGCTTTCCATTGCTTTTATTAGTGAGATTATATTTTTGCTCTACAGCCTTTAATAATGGATCAAACAATGAATAAAAATGACAGTGTTCCTCTGCCCACGAATACCTACGAGTGGTTAGTCAACCGCAATAGCCTGATAATCATCGCCGACATTATCTTGTTTGCCGTGCTCTATTACACCCTGCCCATGGAGCCCAAAGTGGTACTGGGTCTTTGCATGCTGGTCTTCATTGCCATTCTTTGGCTCACTGAAGCATTGCATGTCACGGTTACTGCGATATTAGTGCCGGTAATGGCGGTATTGTTTGGCGTTTTCGATACCCAGGCTGCACTGAACAATTTTGCCAACTCGATTATTTTCCTGTTCCTGGGTGGCTTTGCCCTCGCTGCGGCAATGGCACGTCAGGGGTTGGACAAAGTTATCGCTGATAAAGTGCTGCTTGTCGCCAAAGGAAGAATGAGTATGGCGGTGTTCATGCTCTTTGGTGTCTCTGCCCTGCTGTCGATGTGGATCAGCAACACGGCAACCACTGCAATGATGCTGCCTCTCGCGCTCGGTGTACTGAAAAACGTCAATGAAGAAACCGGCCATAAAACCCAAGTGTTTGTCCTGCTTGGTATCGCGTATAGCGCCAGCATAGGCGGTATGGCGACCATTGTTGGCAGCCCGCCAAACGCCATCGCTGCAGCAGAAGTCGGCTTAACCTTTATTGAGTGGATGAGCTTTGGTGTGCCTGCGGTTGCTGTTGTCCTGCCGGTAGCCATCCTGATGTTATATGGCTTGTTGAAGCCAGAATTGAATGGCGACTTCAAACTCAACCATGACCCTGTGGATTGGGACAAAGGTAAGGTTGTGACACTTGGCATCTTCGCTGCCACAGTGACGCTCTGGATTTTCAGTAAGCCTATCAACGCTATGATTGGTGGCTATGCCAAGTTCGATACCATCATCGCACTGGGTGCGATTATCGCGGTCAGCTTCTGTCGTGTGGTGCACTGGAAAGACATCGAAAAAACCGCAGACTGGGGCGTACTGTTGCTGTTCGGGGGTGGTATTTGTCTCAGTGGCGTGCTGAAAGCAACGGGAACCAGTGCGTTTCTGGCAAATATCCTCAGCGAGTTGGTTGGCGATTTAGGGATTGTTCTGGTTGTGCTGATGATTCTGGCATTCGTGGTTTTCCTGACCGAGTTCGTCAGTAATACCGCCCTCTCTGCACTGTTTATTCCACTGTTTGCCACTGTGGCCGAAAACTTTGGTATGTCGCCGGTCTTGCTGTCTGTGATCATCGCACTGGCTGCATCCTGTGCCTTTATGCTTCCTGTTGCCACACCGCCGAATGCCATCGTCTTTGGCTCAGGTAAAATCCAACAGAGCGAAATGGTGCGTGTCGGCTTCGTTCTGAATATCGTGTGTATCGCGATCATTACCCTGATTGCCACCGTTTTCTGGTTATAACACGCACTATCAAGATGTTGATTGAGAAAGAGCCGCTAATGCGGCTCTTTCTTTTAGTTTGTACCGTGATAAATACGGTTAGCTATTCGCTATTCCAGCCATTCCCGTCGCGCTTTTTCCGCATCACCCAGATAATCGAGGATCCAGTTCACTGCCGGGTTCTCTTTATCTGTCCGCCACGCAATGCAACACGGGCTTTTCTGTGGTGGTTCCACAAGCTGTTTTTCCACCAACTCACCACTTTCCAGATACGGTTCTGCCATGTGCGATGGCATGGCACCAATTCCCAGCCCAGAGCGGAAACACTGAATGGCACTGTGCCAGTTGGGAACCGTTAGACGGCGCTGGTTATCCAACAGCCAGGTGGCGCGCTTTGGCAGGATACGCGAGGTGTCTTCCAGACAAATTGCCGGATAGGTTTGCAGCTGCTCATTGGTAATGGGTTCCGGTTCATTCGCCAGCGGATGGTCTTTGGAAACCACAAAACGCCAGGTCAGGATACCCATGTCGCGGTAATTGAGGTTGCCACTTACCGGCACAGCGGCGGTTGCTCCGATGGCAATGTCTGCGCGGTCATAGGCCAGCGCATCCCAAACGCCGTTAAACACCTCCATGGTCAGCAGGAGTTCGACATCCGGAAACGCATCGTAGAAGTCGCGCACCAGGGAATCGACACGGTCTTCACGCACCACGTTATCCAAGGCCAGTGAAACACTCCGCGTCCAGCCATTGGCAACACGCTGGGTCTGGACGCGGATTTCATCCATTTTTTTCATGAGTTCCCGCGCCTGTTGCACGAAGAATTCGCCAGCCGGTGTGAGCTTCACCGAACGGTGTAAGCGCTCAAATAAATTCACAGCAAGCTTTTCTTCCATCTGCCGGACGGTATAACTCACTGCACTTGGCACTTTGTGCAATTCTTCCGCAGCTGCCGAGAAGCTTCCGCGACGCGCCACGGCGTCAACAACCTGTAGATCCTGATAAGAAAACATACGAATCAAATTTTTTGAAAGCAGTTGCGAAATTTTAGCGTTTCACACCAGGTTGCGCCACCGATAAACTCCGCCACCTAGATATAATGAGCGGACAATTAAAATGAAAAATTCTGTTCCTTTGACAACAATGATTTGGTTTGCCGGACTGAGCATGCTCGGTTTCCTGGCGACAGATATGTACCTGCCAGCCTTTGAAAGCATCCGTCTTGAGATGGGTACAACCCAATCTATGATTGGTCTGTCACTGACCGTATTCCTGCTCGGTATGGCGTTGGGCCAAATCGTTTATGGCCCTCTTTCTGACCGTATCGGCCGCATCAAAGTGCTGGTTGGCGGTATGGTGCTGTTCAGTGTTGCCACTGCGGCTTGCTTTATGGCTGACAGCATTGAAGTATTCCTGGCCGCGCGTTTTGTGCAGGCGCTGGGGGCATGTAGCGCATCGGTGATCTGGCAGGCAGTGGTTATCGACCGCTATGACAGCAAAACGTCACAGCGCGTATTTGCCACCATCATGCCACTGGTCGCGCTGTCTCCTGCGCTGGCACCACTGGCGGGTGCAGCACTGGAAGCACATTTCGGCTGGCGCAGCATCTTTATTGCGCTTGTTGGTCTGGGTGCTGTACTGGCGTTCACTACCCTGCGTCAACCAGAGAGCGCACCGGTTGCAAGCACTGATGAGAACATGGGTAACAAGCTCGTCAGCGATTACAAACACATCATCAGCTCACGCAAATTTATCGGTAACATGCTGATTTTTGCTGGCTGTTCAGCGGCATTCTTTGCCTGGTTGACTGGCTCACCATTCGTGATGACAGAAATGGGTTACAGCGGCGCTGACATCGGCATGAGCTATGTACCTCAGACTATTGCGTTTATCGTGGGCGGTTACAGCTGCCGTGCGTTGCTGAACAAGTATGACGGCTCTGCCTTGCTGCCATGGTTTGTGGGTCTGTTTATCGCCAGTGTTTCCGCGATTTTCCTGGTTTCATGGCAAACTGACGTGACCAACATCTGGCCTGTGCTGATCCCATTCTGCTTCCTGGCAGTGGCGAACGGTGCGATTTACCCAATCGTGGTCAACAAAGCGCTGGAAACCTTCAAGTCATGCAGTGCGACCGCAGCGGGTCTGTTGAACTTCCTGCAAACCATGATCTGTTTCGTGGCGAGTGGTATCGTTTCTGCGCTGGCAGCACAAGGTCTGCTGACCGTTTCAGCGGTAATGATGGGCGCAGCTGCAAGCGTGGCGCTGGGTCTGATCCTGAGCTGGAACGTAAACCGCGTGGCAGCAGAAGATAACGCGCAAGCCGCTTAAGTTTCTTAAGTCGCTTTCAAATTCAAAACACCGTCTGCGGTTTCGCAGGCGGTGTTTTTGTTTTAACGCTACGGCTTTTTCTGTCACTCATTCCAGTCTTTAAAGTGTTCCAGTAAATAGTCGATAGCGAGGCGCGCTTTCAGTGGTAAGAACCGGCGGTTTTGGTAGACCACCCAGGACGTGATGTTTTGCGTCCAGAACGGTTCAAGGATAGGTATCAAGCTGCCTTCCGTAACCGCATTTTGGAAGCTGCTTTTGGGCATATAGCCAATCCCCAACCCCGCCCTGCACGCATCAACAATCGCATTCGCATTGTTGCTCCGAAAACGGCCTGAAACTTTTACCGGCTCCTCTTTACCATCCCGTTCAAACAACCAGGTATCGTTATTGGTGATTAAGCACGAGTGCTTGACCAAAGCTTCAGGCTCAGTGGGTTCCCCGTTTTCTTTTAAGTAGTCCGGCGAAGCCACTGCCATCAGGTTTCTGTCTGCGAGCTTTCTCGCCACTAAGCCAGAATCTTGCAGGCGGCCGTAGCGAATCGCGAAATCGAAGCCATCTTCCACGAAGTTCACACGCCGTGTGCTGAAGTCCAGTTCAACAGAAAGCTGAGGATGCAGCTTGGCAAATGCCACCAGTGCAGGCGCCACAAATTGCTCAGCAAAAGACCCGGCCATGCTGATCCTGAGCGTGCCCTGTAGGTCGGACTGCGCTCCGGTCACCGTCTCGTTGGCCTGGGAAAGCCCGCTGACTAACTCCTGGCATTGCAGATAGTATTGCCGCCCATTCTCCGTCAGATTGACTGAACGTGTTGAACGCGCAAATAAAGCCGTTCCCAAACGTTGTTCCAGACGCGAAACCTGGCGAGACACATGACTGACCGAACATTTCAGCCGTCGCGCCGCTTCACTGAATCCTTTTGCGTCAGCGACGGTTACGAATTCAACAATGCCTTCAAAACTGAGCGAGTACTTGTCCATATCATTATTGCCAAATAGCAAAGACGGTTTTCCATATTAGTGGATTATCACCCATATGGCGAAAGTATAGGCTGTATCCATCGAGCGGACAGATACCCTTTTCTCGCTCCCATTTGAAGGATTACAGCATGAAGAAGATTCTGATCATTGTGACTAATCACGCCACACTGGGTACTACTGACCAGGCTAACGGCACATACGCCCCTGAACTGACTCACGCACTGGATGCGTTCCTGCAGGCCGGTTTTGCTTATGACGTCGCCTCAATCAATGGTGGTGAAGTGCCTTTCTACGGTGAAAATATTGAAGATGATGAGGTCAACACCCGTATCTTCAATAATGATGAATTCCAGTCTCGCGTGAAGAATACCATTCCAGTCAGCCAGCTGAATGTCGACGACTATGACGCAGTTTTCTATCCGGGCGGTTTTGGCCTACTTTCCGATCTGGCCTTGCATGCCCCAACGGCGAGCCTCACAGCAAAGCTTTATGAAAATGGCGGCATCGTGGGAGCCGTGTGTCATGGCCCAGCGGCGCTACTACCTATTACACTGAGCAATGGCAAACCACTTATCGAAGACAAAACGGTCACCTCTTTTACCCGCGAAGAAGAAGTCGACTTTGGCACCATCCAGGATATTCCCTTCCTGCTTGAAGAAGCTTTGACCAGAAAAGCGGCGAAATTCAGTAAAATTCAGCCATGGGGTGTGCATGTCATTGTCGATGGCAAACTCGTTACCGGACAGAACCCGGCAAGTGCACACGGTGTGGGTGAAGCAATGGTTGAATTGCTGAAATAACCGAAAGCCAGCTCCAACAAAACAAACGCCAGTGAAGAGTAACTGCCGACTCAACACTGGCGTTTATCTTTTATGCGCTGCGGGTCATTGGTCCACCAAACTTCGCCAGTGATGGGAACACAGTATGAACCCCAGCCGGTCTCAATCCAAACCACTGCACCATATGCGCTGCGTACTGTTCGTGGGAGATTGTCGGGATCAAGCGGCCATCGCCATTGTCGTCTTTCCCGTTACGTTTGAAATCCGGGAATGCACCAAAACACTCGCCCTGAGCGATTTGGCTGCCAAAGATATATTGTCCCCCACCCCAACCGTGGTCAGTGCCTTTGCGTGCGTTATCATGCATCGTGCGGCCAAATTCAGACATGGTAAATGTGAGCACCTGATCGCCCAGTCCATCTTCTTCCAGCGCTTTGTAAAGGCCGGCGATAGCTTCGGCAAAGTCTTTCATCAGCGCATCCTGACGGCGTACCTGATTGTCGTGGGTGTCATAACCACCGATACCGACATAAAACACCTGACGGTTGTGACCCAACTCCTGCGCGCCGTCGATCATTTGTTTGATTGCCCGAAGCTGTGAACCCAGATCGCTCGAAGGGATCCGCTTATCTTGTGGGATAGACGTGCAAATTGGTTCCATTTGCTGCTGGGCAGATATCGCTTCTTGCACCACTTCCGCATAACCCGCCATTAATGGCGAGTCATACGGCTGATTGGCAAGGGTTTCGTAACTTGAACGGATAGCCGCCCCCGTCAGGGCTTTCAGCTCTTCAAAGCCGTTTTTGTTCACGAAGACTTTGTCGGTGTCATAACTGTCCAACAGGGTATTTGGCCCGGTGTAGAAACTGTTGGGCAAGGCAGAAAACTGTTTCATCAAGACATCCATGGTCATTCCAAGCCAGCCTTGCTCTGAGTATTCATCACCCATCCAACTGTGCTGCCACACTTCCTGCTGTTTGTTGTGGGCAAAAAGGTACGGAGGCAGTTCGGCACGCCCTGCGACGATATCGTCTTTTGTGGTCGGTGCCAGCAAGGGGCCCACGTTCAGCGCCACATTAGCCATGCCACGATCAAACAGCGGCTTAATGGGTGCCAGAGATTTATGCAGGCCAAGCGGAATGCCGTTTTGGTCACGCAGGGTCAATGGCATCAGTTGTGCCTTTTTAACCGCAATTCCCTGGCGGACTGCTGCGTAATGACCGTAATACTCGCTGTCCATTGGCACAACTTGGTGAAAGAAGTCGTTTCCACCGTCAAAGAAAATGCAGATCAGTGCCTTGTAGTCATCAACTTGACTGGCTTTCGTACTGAAACTCAGTGGCGCAGCGGCTGTTGCACCAGCCGCACCCAGTGATTTTACGAATTGTCGTCTGGTCAGTTTCATGTTGCGCGATTCTCCTGAACGTGAAAATAAGGCGATGCCAATGCGATAAACAACAATCGCTGAACCCATTTGCCGGAACCGATATCAATCCCGTTATGATTATCTTCAATAATGTTTTTCAAAGAATCCGGCATAGCGCCATTGAAAAAACGCGCTGAAACTTCTTGGTTAAAACCATTAATATCGTTGTTTTCCAGATGCTTTTTAAAATCTTCCACATTGACATAAAGCTGCTTTTTAAGCGGCGCTTTCAAATCCTGCAAATTCAGCCTTAAAAGTCCAAAAATATAATTGTGCAGATATATAATGTGTGACCAATCAATTATTTCCAGTTCAGGTGCGACCAGTCGGTTATCTTTTACTACGCCTTTCGGTGCGAAATCTGGATGGTAAAAGTTAAACACAGACGGTGATCCCAACGGGTATTGGTTGCAGGTCTTTAAATAGAGTAAATCAGACTGAACAACATCAACGCCGCCACCAGGTTTAACATCCAATGCCCGGTAAACAGCCACCAGAGACAACCAGGGTTCGCGGATTTTGCTCATGGTTTTTGGAGGCGCGGTATAAACTTCTTCGTCAGCTAAAATTGCCCACACCACAGCCTTAAGATCGCCGGTGACGCCCTCCCCGTTATCCAAAAACACCTCAACCACACGTCGCACATAGTCCGGTGAAGGATTGGATGTCGTCAGTTTCTGGATCAGGTTTTTGCAGAAATTTGGGGCGGTGGATGGGTGATGCAACAGTGTTTCCATCACCAGTTCCAGCTCTTCTTCTGCCGGCATGTTTTTCGGGAAGCGAACGCCTAACACCTGTTTTTCGCCAGTGTCATGGTCAACGCGGTTATTCTTCATTGGTGTCAGCAGATCGCGGTCCGTATGGTTCCACCCTGTAAAAATACGCGCCAGTTCCTGGATGTCGCTTTCTGTGTAGCAAGGGACCGGTTTTCCATTGCTATCAAGTAGATAGCTGCCATCCAAATCTCTTTGGTAGAGGCCGATGGAAAACAGCTGCATTATTTCCCGCGCATAGTTTTCATCCGGACGACGCCCTGTTGCCGGATCGCCTTTCTGGTTTCCGACCATTGTCAGGTACTGCCCCATTACCGGCGACAAGGTCACAGCGCTGAGCAGTTCTTTGTAGTGCCCAAATGCGTGCTTACACAACAGGTCGTTGTACCCTGCCATGGCGACCGTTTTATTGATGAGCAGTGCATCCTGGTCGGAGGCGACGAATATTTGGCTTAATGCGTATGCGATCCGCTGCCTTAGCTGGTCTGGCGCATAGAATGCGATATCCAACCAAGCTCTGACGCGCGTTGCCCGGGCGGGCATTTTGCCATAGCCCTGAGCCTTGAATTGCGTATCCAACTGTTTGAGGTGGGAGGTAGCAGGCAGGTTTACCTGTTCGTCAAACCACGCTTTGGCGTGTTGGTTAATCAATGCATCTGCTTCACCTTTTTTTGGCCCGAAAGTGGTTAAGTCCAGCCAACGCGAAGCATGAGTGAAAGAATCAAATACCATGTCAAATACCCTTATTCTGGACGGGCATTGATGATCCTTTGAGTTGCCCCTAAGTTTCATTTTTGAATCACCCGAGTCACAGATAAGAATATTCATGATTTACTCTTCGACGCACATTAATAAGTTAATAATCAGCGGCACATTCCTAATTTAGTTTAAGTATCAAAAAAAAGGCATGTGTAGTATTGATTATTTACAGTGAAATGATGAAGCCAGCAAGATTAACTCCCAATAGTAAAACACTAAAAGGATTAACTTGTACTAACTTATTTTAATTAAACAAATTATACCCAGTTTCCTGGTGTAAAATTTTCTGACACGATTAAGTATTTCTGGCAATAAAGAAGCCTGCCGCAATTATACCCAATATCGGTATGGCATACGGTTACATAGTGTGACGGTTATTGGGCGGCGGGAGCAAGGAGGATTTGATAAATTGCCTGACCGGGAAGGAGCGGTGTTTGCGCCTCATTGGCGTAATCATCAAACCCGGTGCGGTAAAATGGCGATAGCGGATGTCCACTCTGCCCACCAGGAACGGTAAGAACCCCGTGCGCTTCCGCACCTGGCTCAACAATAAATCGTTGTGACGCACCAAAATGACGCCCTTGTACAGCGGGCATGTACCTGTCACCAAAGGCTTTCACTGGTGGCATATCCAATACCTGACCCAGCCAGGGGATCTGGCGGCTGAAAGGATGCTGAACCCGAAGTGTGTTCACATCCCCCCAATTCAGCGCTTTTAATGATCCATCTTTATGACCTGTTATTTGCGTCATCAGTCCATCACGCATTTGGGCATAAGTGTGGAGAAAGAAGCCATCCCAGTCGGTATAGTCAGTCGGTAACCAGGAAGCCGGCTGTTCGGTCGCCACTCGCCATAAGGCGGGTTCCAGCTGGCGTTCCAATAAAGAAAGAGAGAGTTCCTTCGCTTTAAGCTCCGTTTCTATCGGTGAGAACAGGATATCAATCAGGGTATCGCGGTAATGCCGCGTGAGTGTATATCCCACCGAATCGCTGCAGGCGCATTTCTGCCATGATTCCAGCTCTGCAATATCCTGACTGAACCTTTCCGGTGCTTGCTTCAACACCGTCAGTAGCAAATCGTGCCAGCGCGACAAAAATCGCGCCTCGTTATCCAGCTGAATGGCGTAGAAATCACTTTGGTCGAATGTGTCTTTCTCAAACAAACGTGCCTTGATTTGCTGGCTTCGCGCACCCAACGCATAGCCGCCATTGCCGAAACGTTTATCCTGCTCAACACTGACTACCCGGCTGTTTGCCGTCCAAATCCTCGATTGCGGTGGATTTATCACGGAAGGGATATCTTTTGCGTGCTGTTGCCAGCGTGGGTCGTAATCCCGGGTGGATACCAGTTGTTGCTTAGGCTCTGCTCTTGCGGGTAATGCCCCCGTCAGTTGCCAACCGATATTGCCGCGACTGTCAGCCACCACCATGTTTTGGGCGGGGATGCCAACCTCTTTACTCACCTGCAGCGCTTCGACCACGTTTTCTGCAGTTTCCAGATTAAGCAGGTTAAGGTTGACTGCGTAGCTCTGGTGCGCGACCCAGCTCAACGCATACTTATCACCATTGATGACACGCACAGGGCCAAATTGACTGGTTTCAAGCAGCCATTTCCGGCTGCGCCCTTTTTGCGGAATTTCTTCTGTCTCCAGTTGGGTTTTGTCATCAGCGCTTAGCTTGTACCAATCTGCCGTGTCGGTGTAGCCATTAGTAAAGCCCCAGGCAATGTTGCCGTTTGACCCCACCACAACCGCAGGGGCACCGGGTAACGTCACACCGGTAACCTGTCGCTCATGACCATTTTCACTGAAATTAAGTTGGGCACGATACCAGATAACCGGCACGCGCAGGCCAAGGTGCATATCGTCTGACAACATGCCACCTTTTCCCTGAGTTAATGCACTGGTCACAGCCCAGTTATTGCTACCCACCAACGCATCTTTTTCGATTTCTGTTACCTTGGCGACGGCCAGCATGCCGGTATTCATGGTGGGAATGGGCTGTGGGGTAATATCAAATTCTGAGCCGTCCAATGCAGCCTGATAAGAACTGGGCTGGGTCAGAAAGGCTGTCATCTCTTCACCAAAACTGGCGGTGATTGTCGACAGTACAATATCCCGCTCAATACCCCGCCCCTGAAGATCCAGATACATGCTGTAAATGGCGAGAAATGAATCTTCTGGCCGCCAGGGCTTTGGCGATGTGCGGGTGACCAAATATTCAAAAGAGGGAATTTGCTGAAGCGCGAGGGCATCATTCACCCCGTTGGTGTAGGCATTCAATAGCGCCAAGTGAGCGACGGGCAGGCCTTCAACGGCAGCTCTACTGCGTTTTCTGAATTGGTGGAAGCGACGGTTTTCATCAATCTCCATCGCCCCATCACCAAAGAGTTCAGACAGTTCCCCTGCTGCGTTGCGCCTTAGCAAGTCCATCTGGAAGAAGCGATCCTGACCGTGGGCGAATCCCAGCGCGTATGCTGCATCTTCACGGTTTTGAGCGACAATCACTGCCGTTCCCAGTTCATCCCGTTGTAAATACGTTGGTTGGCTGACAGATGTTGATTGGACGGTGCCGGAGAGTGATGGAAGGCTGAGCGTGAGAACGCCATAGAAGATAGCTGTCGCGAGCAGAGCAAGCAAAATAACCGAGAGCACTACCCAGCGAATGGCTTTCAACATAAGTCGTCCATGACTTCTGAATTCATAGTGGAATTGAAGCAGATTAAAAGATGACCAGACAAGCCATCAGTACAACATCTGTGACCGTGGCGACGTCTGGTCAGTTCAAGGGTTAGTTTTGGCAATGCAGCCCTATCGTATTTCCTTCGCTATCCTTGATTTGTGCGAAAAAACCAAACTCTCCTATGTCCGTTTTGGGAATGAGCACAGCACTCTCTTCAACGCGCCCAAGAACCGCTTCAATACTGGCAACGGAAAAATAAACCACGGTACCGCTGTTGCCCGCCGTCCCTTCTACCAGTGATCCTGTTGCGCCATACACCTCCCCTTTCTCGACAGGAAACCATGCCATTTTCTGGCCGCCGAAATCCTGTAAATCCAGCTTGATATCCAGTGTTTTTTCGTAAAAGGTTACCGCTCTTTCCATATCGCTTACCGCAATTTCGAACCAACCTACCGGATTCATTTCTCTGCTCCTTATTGATGACAAAATGCTCTCTAACCCTAGTAGCAAATCTGTGAGGGGCGTAGAAGCGGACAGACAAAAAAAAGCACCTCCCAAAAGGGAGGCGCTTTCTTGAATCCTGAACAAGGATTTGTTTACAGGTACTCACCTGAACGCAATGCTGCAATTCGTTTTTCCAGCGGTGGGTGCGTCATAAACAGTTCGCTCAACGATTTTTTACCGTTGATACCGAAGGCCATCATTGAACCTTCCAGGCGGCTTTCGTGGCTGACTTTCAAACGTTCCAGCGCGGCAATCATCTTCTCTTTGCCTACCAGTTTGGCAGAGCCTGCATCCGCTTTGAATTCGCGGTGACGGCTGAACCACATTGTCAGGATGCTTGCCAGGATACCGAATACGACTTCCAGAATAGAAGACACCAGGAAGTAGACCATAAAGCTACCACCGCCCTCGCCTTCCTCATCATTGTTATTCATGCCACTGATCGCACCGGCAATCAGACGCGAGATAAAGATAACAAATGTATTCACGACACCCTGCATCAGTGCCAGGGTCACCATATCACCGTTGGCAACGTGGCTAACTTCGTGCGCCAATACAGCTTCAGCTTCATCGCGGGTCATGTTTTCCAGCAGGCCGCTGGATACCGCTACCAGTGAATCATCACGTTTGGCACCGGTGGCAAATGCGTTAATGTCATCTGAGTAATAGATAGCAACGGTCGGCATACCAATACCGGCTTGCTGTGCCTGACGGCTCACCGTGCTCATCAGCCAGTGTTCTGTTTCATTGCGTGGATGTTCAATCACTTGACCACCAACAGAACGCAGTGCCATCGACTTCGACATCATCAGTGAAACCAGAGATCCACCGAAACCAAACAGTGCGGCCATTAACAGAAGCCCTGACAGGCTGCCCGGCTGCATGCCGGTAACGGCATAAACAATGTTCAGAATAATGCTGAAGACAAACAACACAGCAAGGTTGGTCATCAGGAATAAAGCTATGCGTTTCACGTATGTAGTCTCCAAATAATAGAAGCGCGAGTGCTATGGCTACTGCAGAGAATAGTAGGGTCGAAATAAGGAAAAACAAGTCTGTGTTGCAAATTGAAACACAAAATCTTGCCTTCAAGAGAATGTGCTATGTTTAAACAGAACGATAAACGGTGAGCAATTTAGACTTTGGTCGAGTTGTTTTTACCGCACATCAGGAATAGTGTGTCATATCAGGAGGCGTACAGTGAGTACGCGATTGCGTTCCCATTGAACGCGGTTCTAAGGAGAGAGAATAATGGCTGACAAAGAAAACTATCGTATGGCGATCGATATCCTTTGTTGTCACCTTGGCATGAGCTTTGATGAAGCCTGCGCAGAACTGGGACTTGTAGATGACGAGAACCAGAAGCTAAAACAGATTTCTGATGTTCAACAGTCTCTGATGGGTATCCTGCCAGAAGACAACAAGTAATCGATTACAGATTCTTAACGTAAAAGCCAGCATCGAATGCTGGCTTTTTCTATGGCTGACATTCAGGGTTACAGTCCCAAAGGGGAAATATCCAGGTAGCCACTTAAATCACGGGATTTCACCGCAGGCACATAAGGGATTTCGCCCAACTTGGGCACATTCAGATGGTGGGTTAACGTTTTGACGATTTCACCATAGTGCTCGGTACCCGGATTGATGCGGTTTGCTATCCAACCCGCGATCTCAAGCCCATCACGACGAATCGCTTCGGCTGTCAGGTAAGCATGGTTCAGACAACCCAACTTGATACCCACTACCAGAATAACCGGTAACTTCTCTTCAATTACCCAGTCAGCCAGTGTTTGATCGTAGCTGACAGGTACCCGCCAACCACCGGCACCTTCCACCAGCGTAAACTCAGAACGTGACTGAAGCGTTTTTAGCCCTTGGGACAATACTCCGAAATTTACAGCGGTATTCTCCAGCCCAGCAGCGATGTGGGGTGAACAAGGCGCTTGGAGCAAGCACGGGTTCACCTCTTCATAGCTGACCTCAATGGTCGTACATTCACGCAACCGGATAGCATCCGAGTTCATCAGCCCTTGTTCAGTTTCCTTACTACCGGCAGCAACAGGTTTATATCCAGCAACACTGTAACCGGCTTTAGACACGGCCTGCATCACCGCCATAGACGCGACGGTCTTACCCACTTCCGTATCTGTGCCGGTGACGAAATAGCTTTTATTCATTCTCTATCGCTCCAAAGCAAACCTGATAAGTTGCGGGTACGGTGCCATTCTCCAACTTGAAAGCCTCGTAGGCGTTTTCGAGTTGTCTGAAGGCTCTCCTACCTACCAATCCCGCATTTCTTCCCCCCGACAAGTGAGTTGCACCAATGCCTTTGAGGTCTTTCATCAATGCAAACGCGGAGGGATAAAGTTCCAAAACAGGCTTACATTCTATGAGGTGGCGACCGCACCCAGCTTGAGCGAGCGCAATTTTTACCTGCTTTGAAGACAAAAATGCATTCACATGCGCATGCCCATCAACCTGTTGCCATGCTTTTTTCAGCTCGATCAATGAGCCATCCAGTAAGGTGGTAAACAGAATGCGCCCGCCGGGACGGGTCACCCGCTTCAGTTCTTGAAGCGGCGCTGAAAGGTCACGGCACCATTGCAATGCCAGCGAGCTGAATACCACGTCTACGCTGTTATCTGCCAACGGCAACGCTTCTGCATCCCCGGCAATGTATTTGAGGGATTCGCCACAGCGACGCCTTGCAACTTCCAGCATTTTGTCCGACAAATCGAGCGCGATGACATTTGCACCCGCCAGCTTCAGTTTTTCACTGAAATAGCCGGTACCACATCCCACATCCAACACGGTTTTACCCCGCCAGTCCGGTTGCAGTGATAACAGGTAATCCCCTACCCGGCGCTGGAACGCTGCGCAATCGTCATAACTGTCCGCAGCACGGCTGAAGGCATCACGGATAGCGCGCTTCTCTGCGTCTAGTGACGGCGCATCCAGTGCCAAACACTCTACCTGACTCATACTTCCTCCGTTAACAACTCGCGGAGGGTAAGCGCCAGCGCCTTTACCTCGCTTTCTTGATGGGACGCGGACAGGGTAATTCGCAATCGCGCGCTGTTTGGCGGCACGGTTGGCGGACGAATAGCCCCTGCCCAAAAACCTCTTTCTTTGAGGATATTCGCCGAAAATTGCATATCTTCGACAGATCCGAGGACCACTGGCTTGATGGGTGTAATCGTTGTTATGACTTGAGAATGGGGCGCCAAAATGTCATGGAAGATGGCTGAAAGCTGGGTCAGTTTTTCCCGTCGCCAGTCATCGAGTTGAATCAAGCTCACTGCGTGAAGCAAGGCGTGAGCCTGAGCCGGAGGCATTGCGGTTGAATAGACGTAATGACGGGCAAACTGGGTCAAATAGCTATGGACATACTCACTGCACATCACCGCAGCCCCCATCATCCCAAACGCTTTACCGAAGGTAACAATAAGAATGTCCGGCTTAACCCCTGCCTTGTCGCAACTTCCCCTTCCCTCACTCCCCAGCACACCGCAGCCATGCGCGTCATCCACCATTAACCATGCGCTGTTTTCCTGACAGACAGTGGCAACATCGGCCAATGGCGCCAAATCACCGTCCATGCTGAATACCCCTTCTGTCACCGTCAGAACCGCACCATCGCTGCATTTATTGAACGTGGCCTTGAGATGCGGCATGTCGTTATGGCTGAAGCGGCGCATGGTGGCATCAGACAACATTCCCGCTTCCATAAGGGAAGCATGGTTAAGTTTGTCCTGAACAAGAGTATCTCCCCGCTCCAGCAGGGAGAAAATAACCGCCTGGTTGGCAGAGAATCCACTGTTGAAAAGCAAAGCGCGTTCGAAACCGAGCCACTCACACAGCGCAGATTCCAAAGATTGGTGGGCGCTGCTGTATCCGCATACCAGTGGAGATGCGGTACTGCCCGCTCCGTACTGGGAAAGCCCGTCTTGCCAGGCTTGGATCAGGCTGGGTTCTTCTGCCAGACCCAGGTAGTCGTTACCGGAAAAATTCACAAAGCGACGATCTGACTCAATCAGGTGCCCCGTCTTGCGCTGGAGCGGGCGGACGCAACGCTCCAGATTGTCTTGTCGTCTTTGCTCGAGCCTGCGTTCGATACGACTTTGCAGCAGACTTTGATCGGACATAACGGCCTAAAACTCCCTACACGCCCGCTTCATAGAACAGGTCGTCTTTACCCGGACGGCTGGCGACACGCTCAGCGACCTGTGAAAGCAACGCTTCTTCTTGAATAGCATCGGGTTTTTGTACGCCCTGCTCGCGGTTGATCCCCAGTTTTTTAAACAGTTGCATGTCACTGTCTTCATCCGGGTTTGGCGTAGTAAGCAGCTTGCAGCCATAGAAAATGGAGTTAGCGCCCGCCATAAAGCACAGCGCCTGCATCTGTTCATTCATGTTTTCGCGTCCTGCAGACAAGCGGACGGCCGATTGCGGCATCATGATCCGGGCAACGGCAATGATGCGGATAAAATCAAACGGGTCGACATCTTCTGCATCTTCCAACGGCGTGCCCTTCACTTTTACCAACATATTGATAGGCACACTTTCCGGATGATGCGGCAGATTTGCCAGTTCCATCAGCAATCCTGCACGGTCAGTGGCGCTTTCGCCCAGCCCAATAATGCCGCCGGAACAGACTTTCATGCCTGCTTCACGCACATGCGACAGGGTATCAAGGCGATCCTGATAGGTTCGGGTCGTGATGATATTGCTGTAATGTTCACGGGAGGTATCGAGGTTGTGGTTGTAGTAATCCAACCCAGCTTCAGCCAGTTCATTCGCCTGCGCAGAGGAAAGCATGCCAAGGGTCATGCAGGTTTCCAGTCCCATTCCCTTCACACCCTGGATCATCTCTTTCAGATAGGGCATGTCGCGCTCTTTCGGGTTTTTCCAGGCAGCGCCCATACAAAAACGGGTCGCGCCAGAGCTTTTTGCTTTCTGCGCCGCATCCAGCACGCGCTCCACTTCCAGCAAACGCTCTTTATCGACGTCTGTCCGATAGTGCGCACTCTGGGGGCAATATTTGCAATCCTCTGGGCAAGCGCCGGTTTTGATGGAAAGCAGCGTGCTGACCTGCACATGATTGACTGCTTGATACTGGCGATGAACCTGCTGTGCTTCAAACAACAAATCCATAAACGGTTTATTAAAAAGGGCCTGTACTTCCTCGACAGTCCAGTTATGGCGAACATCCACCTGTAATACCTCACGTTAAATTGCACTTGTTCAGTCTAGAGCGACAACCTACAATGTCAACGATAATTAAATTACATGGTTTACATCTGGATATTTCTTAAGCATGGATATAGCATTCGACCGCGACCACATCTGGCATCCCTACACGTCAACACTCCATCCGTTGACTTGTTACCCAGTCTCCCACGCTGAAGGCGTTCACCTTTACCTTGAAGACGGAACGGCTTTGATTGACGGCATGTCATCCTGGTGGGCTGCAATTCATGGATACAACCACCCTGTTTTGAATCAGGCTGTTACCGATCAACTCAGCAAGATGTCCCATGTCATGTTTGGGGGGATCACCCATGAACCGGCGATCGCGCTTTGCAAGAAGCTGGTTGAGATGACTCCGCAAGCTTTGGAAAAAGTTTTCCTCTGTGATTCGGGCTCTATCTCCGTCGAAGTTGCACTCAAAATGGCACTTCAATACTGGCATGCCGTCGGCTCGCCCCGCGCCAAGTTCCTGACCCTTCGCCACGGCTATCACGGTGACAGCTTTGCGGCGATGTCTGTAACGGATCCAGACAACTCCATGCACAAGCTCTACAAGGGCTTTCTTCCCGAGCATATTTTTGCCGACTCTCCAGAATGCGGTTTTTTCGATGAGTGGGTAGAAGAGGACATCAGCGATTTCACATCCAAACTGGCTGACAATGCCGATCAAATTGCTGCGGTTATTCTGGAACCCATTGTCCAGGGTGCAGGTGGCATGCGCCTTTACCATCCTACGTTTTTGAAGCGGGTTCGTGAGCTTTGCGATGAATTCGGTGTATTGCTGATTTGCGACGAGATAGCCACCGGTTTTGGCCGAACAGGTAAGCTGTTTGCCTGTGAGCACGCAGGGATCACGCCGGATATTCTCTGCCTTGGCAAAGCATTGACCGGCGGCTACATGACGATGGCAGCCACCTTGACCACAGAGCATGTCGCCAATACCGTCTGTGGCGGTGAAGCAGGCTGCTTTATGCATGGCCCAACGTTTATGGGCAACCCTCTGGCCAGCGCTGTAGCAAACGCCAGCCTGTCTTTGCTGCAACAAACCCCTTGGCAGGAAAAAGTCGCTGCAATCGAAGCTAACTTTGCTGAAATACTGCCACCGCTAAAACAACTGGATTGTGTCAAGTCAGTGCGTTGGCTCGGCGCAATCGGCGTTGTTGAAACTCATACCGCCGTTGATGTGGAGAAGATACAGCGCCATTTTGTTGAGCGTGGTGTTTGGATCCGCCCTTTTGGCAAGCTGGTTTATGTAATGCCTCCTTACGACATTTCCACCGCTCAGTTAAGGCAACTTGTTGAAGCGATTGAGTCTGGATTGAAATCTGTGATGTAAATTCGACAGCATTTTGTGATCGCCCTATCCCTGGCCTCCGTAGATTTATCTGAACGTTTATGGAGGTTTCGATGCAATTAGGTCTGTTTCCGCTGCCCTTGTTTCTGCTGCCCGGTGGCATCACCAAACTCAGAATTTTTGAACCTAGATATGTTCGCCTCGTAAAAGAGTCGATGGCGAACAATCAGGGTTTTGTGCTCGCAATGAAAGAAGGGGATGAACTTTGTCCGTATGGTACACACGTTGACATCATCGATTTTGAAACCCTGCCTGATGGACTGCTTGGCATCACAATCCGCGGCACATCCCGGGTAAAGATTTCAACCCCCTTCCAGCAACATGATGGGTTGTGGATGGCAGACATCGACATCATGGAAAACTGGCAGGAAGAACCAGAAGAACCCGGTTTTATCGGTGAAGCGCTTGCATCTCTGTTTGAGGCTCACCCTGAACACGCTTCGCAGTACAATGATGACCGCCATTTCGACAGCATGCTGTGGGTATGTCAACGATGGCTGGAAGTGCTGCCACTTGCGAATAACCAACGGCAATGGTTTATCGCTCAACACAACCTCGATGATGCCAAACGTTTCATCACGCTTCTTTTAAAAGAAGAAAATCCTTCGTAAGAGTGATCCAATCTCATTACCAATACGTTTTGAACTGCATGGCATTAACGGGACGTTCTTATCATGGATTCGGTTGAAACCACGTATAATTCGAGCAATTTAAGACGAAGCAGTCAGCGCTCTATGTTGTCACCCTCACCTGAACAGTTGGCAGAATTACTCCATCTCGTCGCAGAAGATCGCGACGAGCATGCGTTTTCACAGCTCTTTACCTATTTCGCTCCTAAAGTGCGCGCCTATGGCATGCGTCACTTAAGGGCAGATGGGCAAGCGATGGAATTGGTCCAGGAAACTATGATACTGGTGTGGCGAAAAGCACATCTATATGACGGTTCTAAAGGCGCTGCTTCCACCTGGGTATTCACAATCATGCGTAACGTCAGTTTTGACATGCTGCGCAAGGTGAAAAGTAACCGTGAAGATTGCCTGAGCGGTGACATTTGGCCTTTGATCGAAGGTGAAGAGGGGGATCAGGAAGATGAAGCGCTCCAGGATCAGATCCAACAGCAGCTATTGTCTTACATCGACCTTCTTCCCGACTTACAACAGCAGGTAGTACGCGGCGTGTATTTGAAACAGTTGACCCATCAGGAATTGGCAGATCAGTTAAATGTGCCGCTTGGCACCATAAAATCCCGTTTACGTTTAGGGTTACAAAAACTGCGCTCCCACCTGGAGGTGAACGATGATTAAGCATCACCCATCTGATGAATTGTTGCTGGCGCACGCTGGCGGTGAATTGCCTGCCTCTATGACGATTGCAGTCGCAGCTCATTGCGAAATGTGTGATACCTGCGCTGAAAAAGTAGCACAGTACGAAATTACACTGTCTGACAGTGCGTTTGATGAAACATTGAACGTAGAAACGTCGGAATCTGACAGCGCAGTATTTGCGACCATGATGGCAGCGATCACCCGTGGAGACATCACGCCAGTAACAAAAATGACAGCCTCACCTGAAGCCCACATCGATGTGGCTGGTGAACGCTACACTTTGCCCGTAGCTTTGCGCAGATATTATCAGCTGGGATGGAGCTCAGTCGGTTCAATCAGCCGTGCACGGCTTCCCCTGAACGAAGGCGACACTCGCGCTAGCTTGTTGCACATTGGGATGAATGGGACCGTTCCAAGCCATACCCACAAAGGAATGGAGTTGACCCTGCTGCTGAGTGGTCATTTCGAGGATGAAAAAGGCACCTACGTGCCGGGAGATTTTATCATTCTGGACGGTTCGACCAATCATACACCGCATACCCATGATGGTTGCCTGTGTTATACCGTTGCCGATGCCCCGCTGCATTTCACCAAAGGGGTCAGCCAGCTTTTGAACGCGGTAGGCCGGGTTATTTACTAGCCCAATAGTTAGCAACCAAACCATTCAGGATTTATCTAAGGCGCTCAAAAAAGCGCCTTTTTCTTTTGCAATTTACAACCATGGAACAGCAAATTTAACGAAACTTTACATTAGTTATCGTTTTACTACCGCTACATAATCATGCATATGCGATCAAATGTTATATTTTGTGTCAGTTTTCTCTTTACAGAATACTCACCAAGCTGATTTAATCCATTCGCTAACGAAGCTTTAACAGCATTTTACCGGAAACCTCAAGCGCCCTTGTGCTTGAGGCGTTGTCGGTTAAAGGGACAGCAAAGCCCAAGTTGCTCCCAATACACAGTGAAGTGAGAATAATATGAAGCAAACACAATCTCCCCTTGCCCGCGTGGCAAACTCAAGTCTGGTCGTCCAGATCTTGATCGGCATTATCGCCGGTGTCGCTCTCGCCAGCTTTTCACCTGAAACCGCTAAATCCGTCGGTTTTCTGGGTAGCCTGTTCGTCAGCGCATTGAAAGCGGTTGCACCTATTCTGGTATTTATTCTGGTTGCCGCTTCAATTGCCAACCAGCGCAAAGGCCAACATACACACCTGCGTCCAATCGTCTCCCTTTACCTTATCGGTACGTTCACCGCTGCCCTGACAGCCGTGACCATGAGTTTCCTTTTCCCAACAGATTTGACGCTGACCACCACAGATGCAGCAGTTGCGCCACCTGAAGGTATTCTGGAAGTACTGACGAAGCTGCTGTTCAGCATCGTTGATAACCCAATCCACGCCCTGATGAACGGAAACTTTATCGGTATTCTGGCTTGGGCAATTGGTCTGGGTATCGCACTTCACCACGCAAATGACACCACCAAAACCGTGTTCGGTGACGTAGCAGAAAGTGTTTCTTTCATTGTTCGCAATATCATCAAACTGGCACCTATCGGTATTTTTGGTCTGGTTGCACAAACTTTCGCAGATACCGGCTTCGAAGCCCTGATGGGTTATGCGCATCTACTGGCAGTGCTTCTGGGCAGCATGGTGATCATCGCGCTGGTCGTGAACCCAGTGATTGTGTTCGTCAAGACCCGCACCAATCCATACCCACTGGTATTCCAGTGCCTGCGTGAAAGTGGCATGACCGCCTTCTTTACCCGCAGCTCTGCGGCGAACATTCCAGTGAACATGCAGCTGTGTAACAAGCTGAATCTGGATAAAGACACTTACTCCGTTTCTATCCCTCTGGGTGCGACCATCAACATGGCCGGTGCGGCAATCACTATTACCGTGCTGACACTGGCTGCGGTTCATACCCTGGGCATTCAGGTTGATCTGGCAACTGCCCTTCTGCTGAGCATTGTTGCCGCTGTGTCTGCATGTGGTGCATCGGGTGTTGCAGGTGGCTCTCTGCTGCTGATCCCATTGGCATGTAACCTGTTTGGTATTCCAAACGACGTAGCCATGCAGGTGGTTGCGGTTGGTTTCATCATTGGTGTGGTTCAGGATTCTGCTGAAACTGCGCTGAACAGCTCAACAGACGTTGTCTTTACCGCTGCGGCTTGCCAAGCGGTTGAGCGTAAAGCCATGCAGCAAAAAATCGCGAAGTAATCTGACTTCCTCTAAAAAGGCGCTTCGGCGCCTTTTTTCGTTTCTGTCATCCCTTCCTGTTCAACTTCCCTGCAATTCTCGACACTGAACCGCGCAAGCCACGCCATACCTGTCTATTCTCGTTTACGTTTTCTTTTAGACGTCTAGATAGATAGCTTTCCTTTACCGAGGGTTATCCTATATAATCCCGCCTCATTTTTGTGAGCCACTTAATAAAATAACGCATTTCGGGCATCTCGATTTTGCCCAGCGCCAAAGGTTACCTATGAATTTCTCAGCGAAAACAGTCGTTATTATCGCTATCGGGGCTGCCCTTTACGGGATCGGCGGCCTGCCTATGTTTGGCATTCCTGTTTTTGCCAACACCACCCTGAAGCCAGCAATGGCAATCCTTGCGCTTTTCAGCGTGCTGTTTGGCCCGGGCGTGGGATTCTTCGTTGGCTTTATCGGTCACTGGGTGACTGACATGTTTGCGGGTTGGGGCGTGTGGCTCACCTGGGTGTTAGGCTCGGGCATTGTTGGTGCTGTCATTGGCCTGTTCCCTATCCTGACCAAAAAGCGCCTGAAATACGGCAAATTCGCCCTGCCTGATGTGATCCTGTTTTCACTGCTTGCATTGCTTGGCAATGTAGTGGGTTACGGTTGCTCGGCATTTCTCGACACTGTGTTGTACGCAGAACCATTCACGAAAGTCTTTATCCAGCTTTGTATTATCGCCGCGGGTAACGCGCTGCTGGTGACGGTTGTAGGCTATTTCATCCTACAATCTGTCGCCAAACGTAACAGCCAGTGCCGTAACCTGACCGAGGCTTAATTTTTCCATGTCCATCGAATTTAAAAACTTTAGTTTCCGTTACGACGCTTTGGTTAATCCAACGCTTAAAGGCGTCAATCTTCGCATCACTAAAGGCGAAAAAGTCCTGATCATCGGCCCAAGCGGCAGCGGAAAATCAACGCTGGGTCAATGTATTAATGGCCTTATCCCACATGCAATTGAAGGGGAGATGTCCGGCGAGTTGCTGCTAAATGGCAAGGACAGCCAGTCGCTGAAACTGATTGCTCACACCGAGTTGGTCGGTACCGTGCTGCAAGATACTGACAGCCAGTTTGTCGGCCTGACCGTCGGTGAAGACATCGCCTTTGCACTGGAAAACCAACAGGTACCGGTCGCAAAAATGTATTCAGTGGTGAAAGCCACCGCCAAAATGGTCGATTTGGAATCCCTGCTTCACCATGCGCCACACGATCTATCCGGCGGACAAAAGCAACGTGTTTCCCTGGCTGGCGTATTGGTTGATGACGTAGACGTACTGCTGTTCGATGAACCTCTGGCTGCGCTCGACCCGAAAACAGCGAAGAAGACGATGGAAATTATCGACGAACTTCACCGTGACTCGGGAAAAACCATCATCATTATCGAGCACCGTCTGGAAGATGTGCTGACTCAGCACGTTGACCGTGTGATTCTGATGGATAGCGGCGAGATTGTCGCAGATACCACGCCAAATGCATTGCTGATGTCAGGTCTTCTGGAAAAGCATGGCATCCGTCAGCCACTTTACTTTTCAGCGCTCAAACATGCAGGTTGCGAACTGACAGAAGCAGACAACCCTGCTTACCTGTCCTCCTTGCCAGTCGAGGCTTTTGCGCCCCAACTGCAGCAATGGGCAGGCAATCAGACAACTGAAGCGGCGCAGGAAGAACCAAAAACGCTGCTTGAAATACGCGGCCTCACCTACTCCTATGATGGCGAAAAGAATGCCCTGGAAGATGTGACGTTCAGCGTTAACCGCGGTGAGATGGTATCCATTCTCGGCAAGAACGGTTCGGGCAAATCAACCATTACCAAACTCATCATGGGTGTGGTTGCGCCGGATGCCGGTGCCATCTATTTCAATGGCCAGGACTTCAACGAGCAGTCTATCTTCGAGCGCAGCAAGAAAGTCGGCGTAGTCATGCAGAACCCGAATCATATGATTTCACACCATATGATCATGGATGAAGTGGCCTTTGGCCTGAAAAACCTGGGCCTGAGCGATGCTGAAATTGAACAGCGCGTGCTCGAAGTGCTGGAATTCTGTGGCCTGAGTAAATACCGCCACTGGCCGATTGATGCGCTGAGCTACGGCCAGAAAAAGCGCGTTACCATTGCCTCGATTCTGGTGATGGAGCCGGAGTTGCTGATCCTGGATGAACCGACGGCCGGCCAGGATTACCGTAACTACAGCGCCATGTTGTCGTTCATTAAGCGCCTGAACAAAGAGCGCGGCGTGACGGTGATTATTATTTCCCACGATTTGCATTTGGTTCTGGAAAACACCACCCGCTCCATCGTGATTGCTGACAGCAAGCTGATCGCCGACGCGCCAATGACTGAAGTATTCAGCCAGCCAGCTTTGTTAGATGCCGCCAACCTTGCGACCACCAGCCTTTATGAGTTGGCAGTTCGCGCTGGCATCAGCGACATCAACGGATTTATGCAACAGTTTATCGAGACAGAGAGCCACGCGAAATGAACGCTTCTAAGATGAAATTCGGCATCAACTACATTGATACGAAATCACCGCTTCATGCGCTGAACGGCATCACGAAGTTCGCGCTGTTCATGGCTTGGATAACTGTGGTGCTGACAACGTTTGATCTGCGCATTATCGTTGCCATGATCTTACTGGGATTGGCGCTGCTGAGAATGACAGGCGTGGCATTTCAGGTTTATAAACCGCTACTGATCGGTACCCTGAGCGTGCTGGGCATGAATGCGGTGTTTATGTTTTTGGTCGCGCCACAACAAGGCGTTGACTGGATTGGCACCCGCAATGACCTGTTGACGTTACCGGGTAACTATACCCTGACACAGGAAACCCTGTTTTACCTGGTCACGGTAACCCTGAAGTACTTCAGTATGTTCCCGATTGCACTGGTGTTCGTGTTTACCACGCACCCGACTGAGTTTGCATCCAGCCTTAACCGCATCGGTGTGCCATACAAAATTGCTTATGCCGTGAGCCTGACCTTGCGCTATCTGCCTGATGTGAAAAACGATTTCGTGAATATCATGCATGCACAGCAAGCTCGTGGTGTGGACTTTTCGAAAAATGCACCACTGATGACACGCTTCAAAGGCGTCGCGAAAATCCTGATCCCTCTGATTTTCTCAAGCCTTGACCGCGCAGATGAAATTGCCAACGCCATGACCCTACGAGGTTTCGGCCGCAACAAAGCACGCACCTGGTACAACTACCGCCCATTGAACAGCAAAGACTGGCTGGCGCTGGCAGTCATTGCCGTGGTCGTGATTCTGGCGCTGTACAAGCGCAATGTTGATACCGCAATTTGGTATCCGTTTGCGTAACAACGCAAAATAAAAGACGTAAAAAAGGCGCTTTCGGGCGCCTTTGTTCTTTTTTCTGCTGCTTGCTTGAGTGCGACAAACCAGATAAGCGTTAACCTTCCAGCACTTTCATCAGAAGGTAGCCGTCATACATGGCGCGTTTTACCAAAGCTGCGCCCGGCATGGTCGCCTGGGTGTAGAAATAACTTTCTTCCAGCACCAGGTTCTCGAAGTAATGCGGCAGGGTCTGGTTCTGGATACAGGCAAGAATCGCTGGATACAACACAGATTTCGCCTGATTGAATTCACCGCCGATCAGGATACGTTGCGGATTGAACAGGTTCACCACAATCGCAATGGCCTGACCGAGATTGTGACCAAGTTCAGTGATCACCTTCACCGCCACGCCGTCACCATTCACCGCCGCTTCACACAGGGTATCAATGGTCAGGGCTTTATCCTGCAGAACACTGTCATGCCCCTGCTCCAGCAATGTTCTTGCATCATCCAACACCGCCTGCAGACTAGCGACAGTTTCCAGACAACCACTGTTGCCACAATAGCAGCGCTTACCAAACGGTTTGATCTGGATATGGCCAAGCTCGCCAATATTACCCACCTGCCCTTCCAGCACTTTGCCATCCAGCATAATGCCGGCACCCACACCGTGATGAATGGAAATCAGTACCGAGTTTTCAACATCGCGCGCGTTACCAAACAGCTTTTCAGCCAACGCCCAGGCGCGGGTGTCGTTGCCGACGAAAACCGGTAAACCGGTAGAGCGGTGGATCACGGCGCCAAGCGGCATATTCTGGACGTTGTAATGCGGCATTTGGATAACAATGCCCTGCGCGCTGTTCACCAGCCCAGGAAGCGACACGGCAATAGACGTCACACGGTCAACGATTTTTGCGTGATTGGAAAAGAAAAGGTCGATGTGTTGCAGAACAAGTTCCAGTAAAGGTTCCTGTTCACGTACCGCGATATCATGACGCTCTTCCACCAGAATATCGCCACCCAATTCATGAAGTGCGAGCGTCAGGTAACCCCTGCCAATTCGAAGGGAAAGAAACTGCCAGCCTTCATTGTTTAAAACCAACCCAATAGCAGGACGTCCACGACTGGCCGGTTCACCGTACTCGGTCTCCTTTACCAAGTGCGCGTCAATCAGCTCACGGGTGATTTTCGTAATACTGGCGGGGGCAAGCTGACTGCGTTTTGAGAGTTCAATTCGGGAGATTGGCCCTAGCTGATCGATCAACTTATATACTGCGCCAGCGTTGTTACGCTTGATGTGATCTATGTGTCCTGGCTGGGCGAGGATCATCCCATGCTCCCTGTAAAATTCACTAACAATGAATTTTTTTACTTCTCGAAGTAATTGTGAAGTCTCATGGGACAATGTCGTGATACGCATCACGGGCAAATTGGATAAACGGTCGAAAGATTGCACTGCGCACGTAAAATCAAAGAGTTATGCCTTTGGCTTATTCCAGTTGATATTTCCATTGTTGAGTAGGCAAGACAGAGCAAGGTGAACCTGACATAATCGCCCTCCTGTTAAATCGCGATACGTATGACGGTATGTACAAGGTCAACGAGATATTTGAAACCATTCAGGGTGAAGGCACATTTACTGGCGTCCCTTCTGTTTTTATTCGCCTGCAGGGATGTCCTGTGGGCTGCCCTTGGTGCGATACCCGACAAACGTGGGATACGCTGCCAACAGATGAACGCGATTTCGGCACTGTGATTGCCAAAAGCGGTGATAGCCCACTGTGGTCAGCGGTATCGGTAGAGGCGCTGATTGAGCACGTGACTGCGAGCTACAGCGCGAAACACATCGTGATCACCGGCGGTGAACCTTGCATGTACGATTTAATGCCACTGACACAACAGCTTGAAGCGTTGGGCTATCGCTGCCAAATTGAAACCAGCGGCACTTACGAGGTTCAGGCAACGCCTTCAACCTGGGTGACGGTTTCCCCGAAAATCAACATGCGCGGAAAGTTGCCAGTGCTGAAAGCAGCGCTTGAGCGAGCGAATGAAATTAAGCACCCTGTCGGTACAGAAACGGATATTGAAAAGCTGGACGAACTGCTGAGTGACATCGACCTTTCAGGTAAAGAGGTCGCGCTGCAGCCAATCAGCCAAAAGCCACGTGCAACCGCGCTTTGCATTGAAACCTGCATTGCCCGCAACTGGCGTCTCTCCATCCAGACCCACAAGTATTTGCAGATTGCTTGATACAAAAAAGGGCCAACAGGCTAATGCCGATCAGTTAAGAGATAAATGATCGGTTGAACGATCCAACAGATGGCTTATAAAGGCTCTAAGTCCCCATACTTAGAGCCTTTTATTTTGCAATTGACCACAGCCCTTACCCTCGCG
>NZ_JAHUTS010000018.1:0-93942 GCF_019209835.1 Enterovibrio paralichthyis
CTAAAAAGGCTGGAAGATGTTGTGGGTGCCAAGCTGGTAAAGCGGACATCCCATGGCGTGAGCCTCACCCCGGCAGGTGCGAGATTTCTTCCCCATTCCCTCAGGCTACTGGAAACCAACCGCGACGCACTTTTTGCCACACAAATAAGCAATGAGCCTACGACGATTTTATTAGGGGTCCCCCACGAAATTGTCCATCCCACCATCCCCAAAGCCGTTAGGGCATTCAAGCGCTCTGGAAACTATCAAGTAAAAGTTGTTATATCCAATGCGAAACAGCTCCATGCTGCTTTTGAACAATCAGATATCGATATCATTCTTTCGGTAGATCCCTCCCCCTTACCAGATGGCAGGGTATTGGCTGTCCGCAAACTTGAATGGCTATGCGCCCAAGACAGCGAAAGCTGTCATCAGCGGCCACTTCCAATGATTTATCGTCAACAGTGCCATATCAGTGTCCTCATTGAAGACATTCTGCGCCGCTCTGGTATTCCTTCGGAAAAGAGACACGTTGCAAAAGACACAGATGAAGCATTGTTGTACGTCGCCGGTGATGAGGGATTGTATTTTTCTCCATCATCCGTATATCAAGATGGATTGATCACGGCACCGGTATCTGCACAGCTTCCCACCCTACCCAACGTATATATTAATCTTCGTATGCGGGATCTAAAACTAGAGCTCCTTCGCCTGTTCTCTGTATTTCTGGTTGAGGCTTTTTCAGCGGGCAATAGGTAACAACCCCAACGCTTTGTATAAAAAGGGAAGTTGGTGAGATGGTGTTGAAACGTTGGCAACGCAAATTTGGATAGAGTAACGGCTTGATAAACAAGAGTTTTAGACGCTCAGTCAGCGTCCTGGCATCAGTTATCACCACAAGTACTTCAGTTCTTAACCGGTTGACCTCACCTATTTTGTGTTTCTGGACGCCGCCGAGGCTCCGGTCGTTAACGTCGAAAAGATGGACTCGATGCGGGCTGCATTGCCTGCCCAGGTGAGTTGCCTGTCTTTAATCGTTTGCAAGGCCTGTCGTTGAAGTTGTGCCCGCAACACATCATCTTCCACAATTTGTTTGATGCGGACAAAAATTGCATCCGGTGCGTCGACCGGATAGAGCAGGGCGTTGTTTCCATCCACTAAAAGCTCGCGGATATTTTCTGTATCCGGCGCAATAATGGCCTTTCCCTTGGCAAGATATTCAATCAATTTTAAAGGCGACGACCAAGGGGTGACCGCGGGCTGCAAGGCGATGTCTATCTGGTCGAGCCACATTGGCATGGCGTGGCGTTCTACAAGGCCTGTTACATGAATCTGTGTGGTGACACCTAATTCTTCCGCTTGTTGTTGCAACGGGATGGCGACGGGGCCGTCTCCGACAATCAATAGCATTAGATCTGGATTTTTCGATGCTGCAATAAGGGAGAGTACTTTATCCAATTGGTGCCATTCACGGCAAAAACCAACGAAGCCAATCGTTAACTTTCCTGTGAATTCGGGGCGACGGACGCTGTTCTGATTAGGGTGGAAAACCGAAGGGTCAATGCCATTTGGGATGACGGTAATATTGTCTTCTGACACGCCCGCTTCAAGCAGATAGCCGGCAAGTACATGTGTGACCGGGCAGACATGGTCGGCGTTGCACCAGGTGTAGCGCTCGGTCCATTTGGCAAGCCTTGCAAGGCCGATACCCCCATATTGGGCCCGCTCCAGATAAAGAGGCGAGTTCACCTCCAATACCAGTTTCAACCCGAGCAGCTTCTTGACCCAAATTCCGGAAGGAAGAAACAGATTATATCGTTCGTATATCGCATCCGGACGGTGCTTTAAGCAAGCCACGAGCAGTTTGAAAAAAACGTAAAAGGCGTAGCCAAATTCGAGCAGTTCCGAACACCACTTTGGCAGGGCGCGGCGAAGTGAAGACACCCAACCGCCATCACTGCCAAATGCCGCTTCGGTGGCGACCTTCGGCCCGACGACAATCAGTTTATGTCCTCTCTCGGAAAGCGCCCGGATGATCTCCTCCACATGAACGTATTGGCCATCTTTCGATGCGATCCTGTGGTGATAGAGTATTTTCATGTCAATCAACCTTGTACATGTTGGCTATCGCCCATGGGCAGTTTTCGAAATAAGGGACGAGAAAATCGCGTGTTGTCCCTGTGAAGTGCTTAACCAGTCAAACTGCTCTGCATAACGCCTTGTATCGCTGCGAAGGGGAGGGGAAGTGAGCAGGGCATTCATTCCCGCGGCGATCGCTTCAGGTGTTCTCTCAACCAGCAAGCCCGCGTCTGCAGTCCGGACGACTTCCGGTGTGCCCCAGATATTGCTGGCTACTACGGGCGTGCCACACGCCATGGACTCGAGCAGAACATTGGCCCAACCCTCTCGGCTGGAGGCGAGCACCAAAGCGTTGGCGGCACCATAGTACTGGGCGAGCTCTTTCTGGCTTACGCTGCCAACAAAACTGATTCGGGATGCCAGCCCGTTGTTGTGAACCTGTTTATGCAGCGCTTTTTCTTCCGGGCCACTGCCTGCAATGACGAGCACAGCATCCGGTACATTTTTCATGGCATCAATCACCAGATGGTGTCCTTTCCGCTCTATCAGATGACCCACAGAAAGTACAACCGGCTGGTGTGACGGCAATTTGAGTTGTTGTCGAAGGTCGGCTTGCTTGGCTGTGTCGGCGAAAGGAAACAGGGTCAGGTCAACGCCATTTCTCAACGTAGTCACGCTGTTTGGCGCAGCGCCCAGTGCAATCATTGTCTGTCTCAGCGCTTCACAAACAGCCATGTTGTGGCCGCTTTTTTGCAACACAGTCTGAATGGCTTTTTTGGGGGCGGGGAATTGCGGGATCAGGTTGATGTCCGTTCCCCGTGCCGTCACCGTGAACGGTTTTCCAAGCCGCGTTGCAGCCTGTTCGATGGCGACACCGTCGGGATAAAAGTAATGTCCGTCAATAACATCAAAATCAAATCCCTGCTCCTGGAGCTGGCGCGCCTGATGGTAGATAGCGCCTGACAATGTCCGGGGGGTGAGCGTCATTCCAATTTTCGGAATAACAACATAACGGGGGTGATAGACATCCATCCCAAAACGTTGCTCTCGTGCGGGGGCTTTGGCGTATTCTGCGTATTCACCAAAAACGGGGTGACGGAAGGGAAACCAGGGGACCGGTGCGATCACTTTGACTTCTACATCTGGAAAATGCGCCATCAGATGGCGCAACCGTGTTTCTATAAACACCCCATGTTTGGGGTTGTTGGCATAGGGGAATAGGGTGGTGACAGTCAGGATCTTCATGACGTTACTGCCGGTTGATGAATTTGGCGAACATCAGGAGACTCCAGAGTGCATCTGCATGGTTACTTCGCCCTGATGTGTGTTCGGCGAGCATGGTTTTCAGCGTATCGGCGCAGAAAAAGCCACTGTCCAGCATGTTTTCTGACAACAGGTTGCTGCTGAGTTCCCGTCGCAATGGCCCTCGAAACCAATCAGCAAGTGGAATGCTAAAGCCCATTTTAGGACGGTAGAGGATGTTGTGGTCGACGTAAGGCTCAAGTGCTTTTTTGAAGGCGTACTTGCCTTCGGTGCCCCGGATATTGTCGGCACTGCTAATGGAAAATGCCCATTCCATAAAGACATGGTCCAGCAGGGGGGCGCGAACCTCCAACGAGTTTGCCATGCTGGCACGATCCACTTTGGTCAGGATGTCACCAGGCAACCAGGTTTTCATATCAAGATATTGAATCAGTTTGAGTGGGTCATCCGTGGGAGCGGCTTTCGCATGCGTTTTCATGATCTCCAGGCCGCTGTAGCCAGCCAATTGGCGTTGGTAGCTGGCGCTGAACAATTTCGCCCGCTCTCCCTGGCGCAGTTTTGACATGGTATTGGCGTACGCTTCTACCGCGTCCATTGCCAGGGATTGCAGTGTGGTTTTGGCCCGCAGTGGTTTTGGCGCCCAATCTGCTTTGGGGTAGAACTGAGCGAGTTGACCGAACAGCGGTTTTCGCAGCCCAGCCGGTATTTTGTCGCGCAGTCTTTGCTCGGCAAGATGCATTCGCTGGCGGCGGTATCCGGCAAAGATTTCATCGCCACCATCGCCGGAAAGCGCCACCTTAACCGACTGCCGCGCCAGTTGGCAGACCTGGTAGGTTGGCAGTGCAGAGCTGTCGGCAAAGGGCTCATCGTAAACATGGCTTAAGGTATCGATCAGCGCAAAATCGTTTGACGATACGATCTGGCGGGTGTGGTTTGTGTGGTACCTCGCGGCAATTTGATCGGCATACTCGGTCTCATCGTAATCGCGCTCCTGAAACCCGATGGCACAGGTATTCACGGGGGAGTC
Source organism: Enterovibrio paralichthyis (assembly GCF_019209835.1). Taxonomy (NCBI): domain Bacteria; kingdom Pseudomonadati; phylum Pseudomonadota; class Gammaproteobacteria; order Vibrionales; family Vibrionaceae; genus Enterovibrio; species Enterovibrio paralichthyis. Next base: position 4,349 of record NZ_JAHUTS010000018.1, read on the forward strand.
CTGTATGCCCGCCATCAGCGCAGTGATGGCACTGGAGTCGACGCCGCCGGATAAAAATGCGCCCAATGGCACATCGGCAAGAAGGCGTATACGCACCGCTTCGGTGAGTCTTTCAATCAGTTCAATTTGTACTGTTTCCCACGGCAAGGTGACTGCGGGGGAGGTGAAATCCCAATACGCGGTGGGTTTTAGTGCAGAGTCCGGTGTGAGAAGCAGGTAGTGGCCGGCAGGGAGTTTACTGACGTCTTTGTATGCGCTGTGCGGGTCCGGCACATAACCGTACATAAAAAATTCTTCCGCCAGCTCAGTGCGCAAGGTGCGGTTAACATCCGGGTGTGCGAGCAGCACTTTAAGCTCTGAGCCAAAAACCAGTTGGCCATGACGGGTAACCGTGTAGTACAGCGGTTTTTTCCCTATCCGATCCCGTGCCAAAAACAATTGCTTTTGGTTGCTGTCCCAGAGTGCAAAAGCAAACATGCCCCGAAAACGCTCAAGGCACTGCACGCCCCACTGCTCCCACGCATGCACAATCACTTCAGTATCACTGAGGGTGGCAAAGCGGTGTCCCAGTTCGGTTAGCTCAATGACCAGCTCGCTAAAGTTGTAGATTTCACCGTTAAACACCACGCAGACGGAGCCATCCTCGTTGAACATCGGCTGTTGACCGGTGCCGAGATCGATAATGGATAAACGACGGTGCCCCAATCCAACAAAACCATCGATGAAGTAACCCTCATCATCCGGTCCACGGTGCGATTGTTCCCGGTTGATCCTTTGCAGTAACTGGGTATCAATCGGTTGACGCGAAGACAGATTAAAAATTCCTGATATCCCACACATCAGCGCACTCCCTGGCGGTACTGGTTTATCCATTCAATGGCGAGTTGCTCAAGCTGTTCATCGTCCAGACTTGTACTGGACAGCGCAAAGACATCGCCTTTTCCTTCCCCGTCCGTAAGTAGCTTCTGTGCTTTGAACAGCTTTAGTTTTAGGGGATTGGTTGAACAAAACTGCTCTATACAATACCAATATAGGATCTTCTTGCTCTGCCCCCGTGGATTGAGCAGTGTGATCATCGTAGCGTCAAATGCCGGCGCTGTGGCAGGGGATAACGACACTGCCGTTCGCTCGCTCGGTGCCCACCGCTCGGGGTCGTAAAAGCGGTTAATGGAACTGATCAGTTCGCCATTGGCTTGGTTAATGGCATAGCGCGCGGAAAAATACTCAGCACGTCCCTCAGGCAGTACGCCCCGGCTCACGGTCAGTGCTTCTGGAAATGCGACTCCCCAAGCTGTTTGGTACCCACTAATGGCTTTTTCCGGTAAAGAGACAGGCGACAGTGTAGGGTTGGCCTGAACATGCAATGTCCTGGTCCAAACAAACAGAATAGATAAGATGACGACGAGGGTGAGCGTCACCATATAAGGGCGCAGAGCCGTTTCATTGCGCGCTACCAAGGTTTCACTGGCTGATGGTTGGTCAGGGAGAGGGTCTGCAAACTTGTCGGCGACAAAAAAGATAACGCCAATCACCAGGGTGAAAAATACCCAGCCATAGATGAGGTGATCTGCCCCTGTGGCGTATTTCATGTCACTGAGATAACCCACCAGTATGATCCCGTACGCCCGTATCCCGTTGGCGATAATGGGAAAGATAAAGGAGAAGCCTACAAAGGCGAGTATCTTCCACCATTTTGAGAAGCTGAGGTACGCAAACAAGGTGCCCAACGCCAGACTGGAAATTAAAAAACGGATGCCGGAACACGCTTCAGCCACTTCGAACATCCCGTTGGGGATCGTGAGGTACAGGCCTTCGCGGTATACCGGAATATTGGTGAGATGGAGGGCGAACACGGTGATATCCGCAGTGACCAGTTGTAGGTAGGGCACCAGTTCTTCGCCAAAGGGAATACAAAATATGAGGTAAAAAATGGGGAAAAACAGCAGTTTGGTCAGCGGCGTGCCAAGCAATGCCCAAAGCATCAATTGCAAGCTGGTAACAACAGCAATATGTTCAAACAGAGCAACGCCAGCGGCATTCCCCACCATCCACAGCAGTGCGGGTACAATTAAAAACACCACAGGTATCCATGCTGATCCCAGAAGTGTCACCTTAATTTGCTCGCGTTTGCGCCAGACCAGCCAGAGCGAAATGGGCAGTATCAGAAAGCTGTGTTCGTAAGTTTTCGACTGCAGCCAAACAGACACCATCCCTTCGATAGCGTCATGGAAAACCACGCCCCATGCCAGAAGCGGAAAAGCAAACCTCAGAGCCAGGGAAAGGTTACTCAATCTCTGCCCCTAAATAGCCTAACAGTGGGGTCAACTTGGCCTCCCAGCTAAAATTGGCTTTTAGCCAGTCCCTGCCGTCTTTTGCACGTACTACGTTTTCACGAAGCTTTGACACTATCCACCGCACCATCTCTTCTTCTGCATCCGTGACATACAGGCATTCAGTGGGATAGTTTTCCAGCCCTTCCACTCCAAGGGAGGAGGTCATGACGGGGCGCTCCATGGCCAGGGCTTCCAATATTTTGTTTTGAATTCCCCGGGCCATCAACATGGGCGCTACTGCCGCTTTGGCGTGCGCCAGATACGGGCGTACATCATCCACCCTTCCCGTGACGACTACGCCGGGATGCGTGTTGAGCTCAATAACCTGTTTAGGGGGAGACGAGCCAACAATGTAAAACTTACTGTCAGGACATTGTTGGATAACCTGTGGCCAGACACGTTTGATAAACCAGATAACTGTCTCAATGTTTGGCCGGTAATCCATGGCACCGGTGAACACGATGTAATTGTCACTTTCCAGAGGATAATCTTCCGCAAGGGAAGAGGGGGCTAATGGCGAGAAATAATCGCTGTCGATGCCGTTTTCCAATGTTCTGATTTTATTATGTATGTTAGTGCTTACCATCTCTCTGAAGTGCGAAGATTCGGTGTCTGATATGAAGCAACTGATATCAAATTGATCCGCTACCAGCTTCTCATAGTCCGCCAGCGTACGGTGTTCCCGCTGATAGACTTTGCGCATGATCCCTGTCGATGCATTCGCGTATTGGCGCCATTTGTCAGAATCAATATCCGCAAACTGCATCACAGTATGGAGTTGGGGCGTTTGGTGGGGAAGAACGTACTGGGCCATACAGCCGGAATACACAAACGCTTTGGTGATAGACGTGGAAGCCAGGGTTTGCTTCACCCAACGGGACAGGCTGGCGCTGCGGTAGTAGGGCAGGGTAATGGGCTCTCCTTTTCCCAAGGCGGTCAGCCCCTTCAGTTTGGCAAATGATGGGTTTAAATCGACAAAAAACGCCTCTTTGCAGAAGGTCCGAACCTTGTCGGTGTATTGCCTGTCGTTAGGGTCATCAATAAAGCAGCCAAGATAGACATCATAGTGCCGTGCGAGAAACTTAAGCACGTGAAAAGTCGTGATTTTATCCCCTTTGTTAGGGGGATAAGGGATACGGTGGCACAGGTACAGTAGTGGCTCTTTCATGGATCACCCTAAAAATTTTGAAATCTGGGGGCCGATTTGGCGCGATAAACCCAATGGCATTTTTTTCCAAAGGTCGATAAACAGCCGGTACTTTGGATTGTTTGGAGACAAATTGGGCAGCTCTTTGGCTTTTACCAACGCGATTCGGTAGTGCAGTTTTTCCTCGTCCATCCCCCAGTGCTTTTTATAGTGGTATGCCCCCGAGTCAACTTTGCTCCGGCCAAAGTCAAATACCTTCATGCCTCTCTCTTTAGCCAGGCACATCAGCTGGTAATACATGAAGTCGTTACTTTTCAAATCACGGGCTGCATGTGTACCACCGCCGTAATACGGCAATACCGTCTCTTTATAGTAGAAGCTGAGCACAGCGGAGACGGGCTCCCCGTTTTCATCCCGTATGATCAGTGTTTCGCAGCGCTCACCGAAGGCCTGCTTGAGCGCGTCAAACAGCTTTTTGTTGAAAACTGGGGTGCCGAGGTTGTGGACGCTTTGCGCGTAAATGTCATAGCACACGGACGGATTGTCGCTGCTGTCCCAACTTAGATGGTTGGTGAGTGAGTGTCGGATAACCGCGCGTTGTTTGCGCTTCACGTTTGTGAGGATTTCCTCGGGGGTTTCTGCCAGCGTCGAGGAAAAGGTGGAGTGACGGCAATGGGTTACCCAAGGGGACTTATCTTCTGTCGGCGTTTTATCCCGCAGCTCAACATAGTCAACATTCAGCGACTGCCCTAACTCAAGGGCGGCATGTTCGAGCTGGTTCTTTAATTCGAGGGTATCGGCAATGGCGCCACCATACACACAAAAAGGGGTGGAAATCAGGGCGTGGCCGAACATCCTGCTTTTTTGCTCAAACAGCGGCAACACACCCACAATTTTTCCATGGCACTCCGCCACCATGTAGTGAGGCTTATGATTGAAGACTGCGCTGATCACATGGTACCAACCCATGAGATGAAAAAAGCTCCCGTCAGGGTGATGGTCGACGTAATCATCCCAAGCTGACATATCTTGCTGATTTAGCGGCCTTATTTTTAGTTTTTGAGTCATGGCTAGATCCATCCAATTGGTAAACATGGCTCATCGTATTCCAGGAAAAATCCGACAAGAGATAGCGAATGCGCGCCTCCATCCGGTTGATATTCAGATAGTGGCGAAATCGGGATTTGAGGGAGATGTCAGGAATTCTCGGTTGCTTGTCGTCTATCTCCCATGGATGAAAGTAGAAGCTATACGGCTGCCCCGTGACTTTGATGTAGTTTTCTATCAGGGACCGGCTCAGTCTGTATGGGTATAGCCTAAAGAAACCCCCGCCGCCAATTGGGATATTTCTGCCCAAAGCGTTATAGGTTGGAATGGGGATTTCCATTATCCCTTCAGGGCGCTGATAAGGGGCTTTTGGCCAAGACGGCGCGCCGTAGAGGTCGTGTTTTACCGGATAGGTGCTGCTGCTGTAGATAAACCCGAGATCAGCCAGTGCTGAAAAGGCCCATTCGGTGTTGGGATTAATTGAGAAGCTCGGTGCACGGTAACCCCGGACAGCGCAGCCGGTAATGTCTTCCAGTAAGGACTTACCGCGGAAAACATCATTTTTGAAAACCAGTGGTGTCTGGCTTGTGACAACTTGATGGGCATAGCCATGGCTGGCCAATTCATGCCCTTGCCCGACAATTTCCCGTGCCAGCTGCGGACAACGCTCTGCCACCCAGCCAAGCATGAAAAACGTGGCCTGCGCATTATGTTCAGCGAACAATTCCAGTAGCCGGTGGGTATTTTGCTCAACACGCAGTGGGTACTTTGTCCCCCAGTCTGCGGGCGTAATGCGGTTACTGAAAGCCGAAACATGGAAATAATCTTCCACATCTACGGTGAGCGCGCACTGTGGCAGGATATTGGCTGCTCTCTTATGGGTATCCGGCATAGGCTAGCGACCCTGACCGAATATGATGATCTCGGACGTCTTTAATAAAATCAGGAGATCGAACATCAGGTTTCTATGCCGGATGTAATAGAGGTCGAATTTCAGCTTTTCTAACGCATCTTTTTCGCTGCTGCCGTAGGGATACCTTAACTGTGCCCACCCAGTTAACCCAGGCTTAACGCTTAACCTTTGGTCATAAAAAGGAATTGATTTACATAGCTCTTTTGTAAATTGAGGACGCTCTGGGCGAGGACCTACAAAATACATGTCGCCACGAAGCACGTTATATAACTGTGGTAATTCGTCGACCCGGAACTTGCGGATGATTTTGCCAACTTTTGTAACCCGGGGGTCTTCTTTTGATGCCCACTGGGCACCATTTTTCTCGGCATCAAGGCGCATGCTGGTAAATTTATAGATTTTGAAAATTCTACCTCTTAACCCAACGCGCTCCTGTGAGTAAATAACAGGAAAGCGTAAACCGCACTCAATTTTGATAGCAATGGCGGCTATTATCATTAATGGTAAAGTGATCAAGGCGATAGCAATTGCGATAGCACTATTGAGCAATGAATAGGCTAAAGTACGAAGCCGATTTCTACCTTGTTGATTGTGATAAAGCATCCATGATGGGTCGAGATGATCGATGGCGACTTTTCCGGTTTCACGCTCAACAAAGTCAATAATATCCGTAATTTTTGTACCACTTTGTTTCAGGTGAAAAAAGACATCTAAAGAGAGCGTGTTTCTGCGCTCATCAACAGCGACGACAATTTCATCAACCCGATGGTGGTTAACGAAAGCCTCGAGAGAATTTTCATTTTTCAAGGATAACGAAATGATTGTTTCGTTGTGCAGTTGAAACTGCTCATCACCTTCTGTAGGGACAAAACCCACAATTTCAAATCCATTTCGGTCTGATTTCCTGCGCATACTGTTTTGGATAATGCTGGCACGTCGGCCTGCCCCAATTACCAGAACGCGATTGATAGAAATATTTGTAAAACCATACCGTTGAATTGAAATACGACAGGCAGTAATAAGCATGAATGTTGAAGCGGTGAGATACACCGTCATAAACGCCGGGCACTGTTTATCTGCAACGCCTTGCAGTAAAACACCGGATACACCATAGGTGATAAGTATGGCAACGAATATACGTAACGCTATGCCTTGGTTGTTTTCCCTTAATTTTTCGTTATAAAGCCCTAGGCAAAGTAATGATATTAATAAGACAACCAAAAACGTAAAGAAGAGTGTGGCGGCGCTGATGATGCAAAATGAATACGTTGGATGGAAATAGTGCGCAGCCATAATCGTTAATGAAAAGGCAATGCAAATCATTAATAAATCACTGGCTATGAGAATAACCTTATTGGCGTTCAGTTCATGAAAGCTAGTATTTGACATGTCGACTTCCAATCCATTATCGCATGCATCAACTTTTCTGAATCTAGACCTGAACTTTAAAGAGTTCCAATTGAAAATTGGTTAAAACAATAAAAATCCGTCTTATTTAGGACTCACTCAACTAAAAAGTTATAGTAACCTTATGATATTAGTGATTTATATTTTTCGTGTAAATTGAAGTGTTCTAAAAATAATACAAAATAAGTAAATGAGAACACTTACACCATATATCTCAATATTAAAACACTTTTTCTTGTTTTATTTGCTTGAATAGGTGTTAGTGGGTTTTGTTTTGCAGTGAGTAGGGTGTTCAATTAACTGTATGATTAACATCAATACTTTATGTACGCCGTGCGGTAATTGCGATGTTTATGATTTTGTTGGGTTTCAACGATACGACAAAAATAAATCTGAATATGGTGGTGAATCCTGTTAGTTGTGAGTATGGAATGTTCTACAGTCTGACTACATTTTAATGCAGTTTATGGCGGGTTTGGTTTTTAATTGTTGGATGAAAGTTAAAATACACAATCTGTCGTTTTGTAAAGTGAATAAGTGTTCTGTGTCGCCTCGATAAAACAACAAGTTAAATTCAGGATGTCACTGGTTTTATAATTTAAAAGTGTCTCACTTTAGATATAAAAGTAAGAAGAGCAGTTCAATAAGGGTTGTATTGCAAGAATAAAGCGGATTTTCACTTATCGTGCCAAACAGAAATAGGATTCTGTCCTATATTAGTACGTTACAGAACACAGAGTTATGCATATGACCATTGTGGCTGCTGCTTTGAACCAAAAAGATGCAGGCGAAATGATGTAAAGGAAGAAAGGACTTCTGAGGAATTATGTATGGTAAGAGATTGGAAAGTAATTTCTGTGGCAACAAGACTGATGGTCACGAGTGTTGTAGTGCTGTTAGTGGGTTGCGCATCAGAACAGCTCCCTGTGTTGCCTACAGCAACAATCCACCCGTCCATTACCAAAGATGTCAATGACTATCGCTACATCATTGGACCTGGAGACAAAATCAAAATCTCTGTCTGGGGTAACCCGGAAGGCTCGGGTAGCTACCAAGTCAGACCTGACGGGATGGTGTCGACGGCTTTGGTTGATGACGTCGTTGCCGCTGGCAGAACGCCAACCGAATTGTCCCGTGACTTGGAAGAAAAACTGTCCCGCTACATACGCGACCCCATTGTCTCTGTGTCGGTCGACAATTTTGTTGGGCCGTTCAGTGAGCAGGTCAGGGTAATGGGAGAAGCTGTTGAGCCCCGGGCAATCAGTTACAAAGAGGACATGACACTCTTTGATGTGATGATAGAGGTCGGTGGGTTAACAGAATTTGCCGATGGCAACAGTGCCCGTTTAATCCGCGTGATTGATAACGAACAGCGCCAGTTTAGCCTTCAGATGGACGACCTGATGCGGGATGGCGTCATTGAGGCAAACGTCGACATTCTCCCCGGTGACATCATCTTTATACCTGAAGCTTGGTTCTAGTCAGGGAGTCGGGTAAATGCAAGAGCAGTTCGATATTGTAACGGGCTATCTGCGTGCCACGTGGCTCAAGCGTCGGTACATTCTCATCTTTGCTTGGATTATTTGTCCTCTTGGGTGGATAGCGGTGACGCTGCTTCCTAACCAGTACACCTCTGAAGCCAAAGTGTATGCAGATACCCAGTCTATACTTCAGCCGCTCTTGCGGGGGCTTGCTATTCAGACTGACCCATCCCAAAAGCTAAACCTGATGGCGAAAACGCTGCTCAATAAGAAAAACCTTGAAACCATAGCCAGGCAGGTTGATGCAGATGTCTTGGCCGGTACGCCCGAGCAGTACGAACAGTTGATTGATGAACTGGAATCCGACATCAAGATAGCATCTGGCGGTCGAGACAACCTCTATACCATCAGTTACACGGGAGAGAATCCGGTCTACGCCAAGAACGTGGTTCAGGCTGCACTGAATGTGTTTATCGAAAACACCCTGAGTGACAAGCGGTTGGACGCTGAACAGGCCAGTGAAGTGATCACCGACCAGATCCGGTTTTACGAGCAACGACTGGTTGAATCAGAGAAAGAACTGGCTGACTTCAAGCGAAAATACCAAGGGCTACTTCCCGGCAGTGACAAAAACTACTACTCAAATATAGAGCAGCAGAAGGCGGAGCTTGAAAGCGCTGAGTTGCTGCTGAATGAAACACGCTCACGTCTTGAAGAAGTGGAAAGTCAACTGGATGAGGAAAGAACCGCTGCACTGAAGCAGCTCTCTACGGTTGAAACCGAATATGACGGGCGTATCGACAACCTGGAAATCCGACTCGACGAATTACTCTTTCGCTACACCAACCAGCATCCGGACGTGATTGAAACCAGGCGTCAGTTGGGGGAGCTTAAAGCACTTAAGCGACGCACCATGGCCCGTGTCTCTGTGGATGATGTGCTGAAAAACAGCCCGGTTTATCAAGATCTTAAAATCACGAGCAACGAGCTAAACAACGAAATTGCGTCATTGGAAGTTCGTGTTAATCGACATCAAAGCAAAATTGAAGAGCTGGGACTCAAGCTCGATGTTGTGCCCGATATCGAGGCGATGCTGACGTCATTGACCCGAAATTACGATGTTACCCGAACTAAATATGAACAATTGCTTGCCCGCGGAGAGAGCGCAACCATCTCCCATAGCGTAGGCGCCGCGTCGGAAGACATTAAGTTCAAAATCATTGAACCACCTACCGTTCCAAGGAAACCATCCGGACCGCACAGGGTTTTGTTGCTGGCTGTTGTGCTGGTTGCGGGTTTGGGAATTGGTGTGGCTTTTTCCCTGCTCATCAGTCAATTGAGTCCCGTCGTATTCTCAACAAACCAACTCTATCGAGCCACAGGGATCCCCGTTTTCGGCGTCATCACTGCCACGGAAAGTTCAGGGATCCTGAGAGCAGAAAAACGGGGCTTGGTTGTCTTTTGCATTCTTGGTGCTTTGTTGATCCTGGGCTTTGTGAGCTCCATGGCCATCAACAGCGACCCCGCGATGCACCAGGAATTCATCAATGAAACCGTAGGGAGATATCATGAGTTTTTTTAAGAAAGTCACGGATGACTCTGATACCGACACCAGAAACGTAAAAGTGCTTTCGCCAACGACCAGCGGCGATGGGGATGATTTTGATTCTGGCATCGAGAATGAAACCATTTTCATTGATGAAGACTACCTGCTCCGAAAAGGTATGGTCAGCGTCAAGGACAATCGGGGAAAGTTGCCGATCAACGATGAAGTCAGGGCGATAAAACATAAGCTGGTCAATAATGCCTTTGGTGCAGGCTCTGAAAGCCACGAAAACGGCAACCTTGTCATGATCACCAGCGCATCACCCAACGAGGGCAAGACCTTCAGCGCGATTAATCTGGCATTGATGCTTTCTCTGGAGAAGAACAAATCCGTTCTGTTGGTAGATGCCGATGTAAGAAAACCCAGCGTTAACAAATCATTGGGTATCAAAACCTACCCAGGCTTGATTGATTACCTGAAAGGCGATGTGGAAAGTGCTGATCAGGTCATCTATAACACGTCGATTAAAAACCTGAGGCTAATGCCCGCCGGTGACTCCCACCATTTGAGCTATGAATTTCTCGCGAGTGACAAAATGGTCAACCTCGCTAAAGAGTTGGCGACACGATACAGCAACAGAATGGTGATCTTTGATTGCCCGCCGCTATTGGGTGTAATTGAAACAATATCGCTCTCAAGGTACGTGGGACAGGTGGTCGTTGTTGTGGAACACCACAAATCAAAAATGGCCAATGTCATTGAGGCTGTGTCGCACCTTGATGAACGGTTAGCTGTGGGATTTATCATAAATAAATCAGTCAACAATGAGCTTAGCCAGTACGGCTACGGGTATGGCTATGGGTATCAATAATATGAACCGAAGCACTCATTGGTATGGCCTTTGCGCTGTTGGCGTTATGGTTGCTTTTTCGCACGCGGTAAACGCTGAAGAGGTAGAGTTTTCGCCATCGGTTTCCGGCATATTGACGTATTCTGACAATATCTACCTTACCGACGAAAATGAAATTGGTGGGTTTATTGGCACCTTGTCGGCGGGCGCAAACCTGAATGTGCAAGGAAGCAAAAGCAGGCTGATGTTCAACTACGATGTCTATCAGGTTCTGAACGAAAAACGAACAGAAGACAACCGGTTATATAATGAACTCAGCTTAACGGGATACAGAAACCTGGCGGGTGAAAGCCTTACGCTGGATACAAACGCATACATCAAGAATATATCCAGAAACATACAAGATAACGCCAATGAGGATGTGATTTCGGGCAACACCATCGAGTCCCGCTATTTCGCCACGGGTCTAAGTTATCAGAGCAATCCCAGGGGTTACTTCGATATCTATAGCCGTTTGGACGGGAATATCACCTCAAACGAAGACAATATTGGCGACTTTTACCAAGTGGCAGGCAACCTGGTCGTCACTGAAGGGACAGCCTCCCGAAACTTCTTTTGGTTGAATGAATCAAACTACACGCGGAATGAATCTACAACCAATGACGGCGGAAATTTTAACTACAACATTAAGCAAGAGTTCGGGATCAAGCCGATATACAATATCAGCCCTTTCATCCGTATTTTCTATGAAGAATACAGTGACTTGGATGGAAACCAGAACGACAACATTGGTACCTGGGGACCGGCTGTCCGCTACTATTTGAGCCAACGTTCTTACGTAGAAGTGAGCTACGATTTCCTGTTTGACGGCGGACACTTCTGGCGTGGTGCGTTCAGTTTGTATCCAACACCAAGAACAAACATTGAGTTTGATTATTCCCGCCGTGTCTTTGGAGACAGCTACTTCTTCTTGTTCTCCCACAGGACAAAAAGGCTCACAAACATCATCAGTTATACCGAATCACTTACCAGTTTTGATAGAGAGCTGTTTTTCGAAGGCGAAAATATCGAAGAGATCCGTCTGACGAAAGAACTGCTATTCGGGTCAACGTTAGCGCTCAAGCGCACCACCTTTGGCGTCGACGTCAGTTTTGTTGAACAACGCCCGGTATTGACGAATGTTGTTGAAAATAACAGCAATGACGTACTGAGAACGACGTTTAGATTTACGCATGAGCTATCTAACAGAACGACGTTGTCTGGTAGCTTCCAGTTCAACAATTACAAACGCCGCGCCGCGGTTGATCCCATCAATGATGATTACTCGCGGGTTTTTGATCTTTCGTTGAGAAATCAGCTCTCCAGGCGTATTTATTGGAGTGTTTCAGCGCGTCATGCCGATAACACTGATTATGCGGAAAGCAGGGCAAGTTTAGAGGTTGGCTTTGTTTATTGACGAAGTTGTTTAGTCAGTCGTTGGTAGATACAACGAGCACTCGTGTGGAAAGTAAAACTTGCCCATGAGGAAAAATTGTGACCAGTCCACGTAATAAAAATCTTCTTATGAAGACTTTTATTTTAATTAGCATTCTAATTGTCGTTTTGTTTTTTTATCTGGTAAATTCGGCATTTTCTTCCTCTCCCATTATATCAAGGTCTTATGTTCAACCGGGAGAAGTAAAACAGGCCGTTTCACTCTACAAGAAAATTTCCAATGACATCTCTCAATCAAACGAGAATGTGGAAATCTTCTTGAGCGAAGATGATTTAAACGCAATATTCAAAACCTCTTCCCATGTCACGCCAAGATTGAGTTTTGATTACAACATGGTGAAAGATGTTGGCTTGAATGTGTTTGCGAGTTTGGATCTCAGTGACTATCGCAGCGAGTCCTACATCAATGTCTCTTGTGTTATTTCAGGTGATGCACCACATAAAATAGATGTCTGCCAAATGGGGGATATTACGGTTCCAGGGCAAATGGTTTATTGGCTTGGTTATGCAGCACTGACCGTTTTGTTTGATGATGATGTCAAATCAACGTATCTACAGTTCTTGGATGAATTAACGTTTATAGATGGCGGTGTATATACCAGCGCAACGACCACTGATGGATTTAAGGAAACAAGCAAAACACGCCTGAAGAATTTCTACAACACATTTAAATCTTTTATTCCGAGCGACATGGAACAGATGAATGCTGAAGTTATCAGGCGGTACCTGACAGCTATCACTAACCAAGTTGGACTCTCAAATGACCGTAAAGTCGATCTGGTTGAAGTCTTTAATGTGGTTTTCCAGTTGGCGAGTGATAGAAGCCAGAATGGTAACCCTATCGATGAAAACTCCTATGCCCTTTGGTCTGTTTCAATCGCATTTGCAAACCCACGCTTTTCTGAACTTATCGGATTTGAGCCTCAAGACTTTGAGCAAGCGATTGATTTATCGCGACAAAAGATACTGACACTGGAATCGAGGCATGATCTGGCTTTGCATTTCCTGTACTCCGCGATCATTGAACGGGTTGGCAGCGAAGCCATTTCTAACAATATCGGAGAGTTGAAAGAACTGTACGATGCAAATGAAGGTGGCTCAGGGTTTGACTTCTCAGATCTGGCTGCTGATATATCGGGAGCCAGATTCTCCAGTTATATATCAAGTTCTGAAAGTCACGCTTATCAAGCCCAGCGGTTCCTTTCAACAGCCAATAGTTCAGGGTTGTTCAACTTACGTGTTGATAACAAAACGGTGCTGAGTAAAAAAGAAAATTTCACCGGTAACTTCATGAATGAAGAAAACGAACGCTATATAGACGAGATCAATGGAATAAAAACTAAAGTAGCCAGACTTCCGCTTTACATGAAGTAGATTTTATATTTCAAAAAAAGAAATGGTTATTCAAAATCAAATAAACTTCAAAGCCTTCAGCAAAGGCAGAAGGCTTTACAGATTCAAATTATCTATACGATAAGTCGGACACTCTTCTTTTGCGTGAAAGCACGCCGATACAAAGAAGAATCAAACCAAATAAACCCAAGGTTGCGGGCTCTGAAATAGGTGTGGGCCCATTTTGCCCGCCTACAATAAGTTGATCTTGCTGGGTATCAGATCGAATGATGTTCATGGTGTAATTGCTGGTCCATGAATCCAAACTATTCAGATAGCTACTTGCCCATAATTCAGAGTTGGCATTGCCAGTAGAGACCACCTGAAACGAACCGCTATTTAAACTGTATGCGCCTGATGTTTCGTGGACAATTTCCCATAGTGCCAGCTGGAAAGCAGCCGCCCTCGCAGAAACATTGCCAATTAAATCAAAGGCATTGGTATATAAGCGCCCAACATAATCCTCAACTGAGCCCAAGCCATTCGAAGGATCAGAAGCCTGAAAAAGGGAGTAATTATACGTTTGGCCTTGCTGGATATACTGGCTTAGCTCGATACAAAATGTTTGAAATACATCACCCGTACCTTCATTTGTCCAATTGAACAGTCCAGCATTGGTTCGCATGGTACTTGTACCACCATTGATGGTTACCGTTGCGCTGTCTTTCAGGTTGTTTTCATAGCCATTAAACGTGGCAGTAATGATCCCTGCTTGAGCAACACCCGCCCACAAACTCGTCACGAGAAGCGTAGTTACAACAGTGGCGTATAGCTTTCCCATACCTGCTTCCTCAGTCCTTTAACTTCTTAACAGTCATCTCTTATCAATAAGTCAAAAGCAAGTTGTATACCATATGGTTAACGTACTGATATATATGACTTTAAATTAACCACTGAAACTAAGCCGTTAAAAATTCTGACATGACCGTATACAAAGTGACACCAGATTAATAGGCACAGACGGTATCTGGGTTGCTAGAGCATACCGCGAGCCACTTTCTTTCAATATCATGAATTAGGTAATATAATTGCTGTTATGTTACTTAAAACTCACGTCGATGACTGTCTGTATTCGTGACGCTGTCACATTTTTGTTTGAGAAGTTGTTCTGGCTCTTTGCCTAGGAAAATTCACGCAGTCACTGACAACATTTTCGGCGATATTTGATATGACACTGACGCCTTACAGTCCTGGTACCCAGTTGGTTTCTCAGTTGCCGGATGAGCAGTTTGTGGAAACCGTCACCCGGCGATTGACCGATCCTAGATTAAAGCAACGTTACGCAGAGCTTGTGACGGCGCTTCGTTCTGAACTGTTCAGTATCGGAGCTGCTGCGAATTTGTCTACCGAGCAAATTCACAATGCCAACCTTGGCATAGACAGTTTCCTCAGTACCGCCACTGGTCAATCACCTCATTCATTGCGCCAATACCTGCACAACTTCCGGTTTTACCGCCGGTGGTGTATGGCGAAAAACATCCCGACCTTGCCGATCACGCCATTCCATGTCAGCGAATATCTGGAATTTCTGGAAAGCAAAGGGCGAACCAAAGCGCTGCAAGTGGATTTTGGAAAAAGCCTTAAACCATCGAGTATTGCCAGTCACTTGAGCAGCATTTCTCTCTTACATCAGATTGCCGAAATCACAGACATCACAAAAATCAAACGTATCAAGGCAACGATGAAAGCAATCCGCAATACCGCAGCGCGGCAAGGTTATATGGTCCACCAACAGAGCCCTTTTCGCCGCCATCATTTGTCGGAATTGAATGTGATTTGGGGTGACAGTGTCAAACCGAGAGATGTCAGAGATTTGGCTTTTATATCATTAGCTTATGATTCTATGTTGCGGGAATCGGAAATGGCCAATGTCACGTTTTCTATGTTGTCACGCAGCCAAAAATCCGGTCACTACACTGGCCGTATCAGCCACATAAAGGGCAGTTATGATGGTACGGATGGCCAACATGGCGGACGTTTTCAGGTGTCCAGTCATACCTACCAACTTCTGGTAAAAGCCTATGAAATGACCACGGATGAATCCGATCGCGACCGAAACGGCCTGCTGTTTTTCCCTCTAACGAAAGGGGGAAAACTGAATAAAAGATTTGTGGCCGAGGAGCAGGGCGTGGTTTATCGCAAACCGCTTTCGGGCAAAGCAGTCGATGAAATATTCCAGCGTGCCTATGATGCCTTATTGCCAGACGATGTAAAAAGCCCCTGGCGTGGTCACTCAGCGCGAATTGGCCGAGCCCAGGATTTGTCCATGGATGGAAAAACCAACCAGCAGATCATGCAAATTGGCCGATGGAAGAAAGCGGATATGCCCGTTCTCTATACGCGAGAGCAGGATCTTGATGAACTCTTCTGACTCTAATCGTGCAATTAATATTATAAATAACAATAGCCTACTAGTAATTAAGTTATAGTGCGTTAAAGAATCTTTCATGCTCTCTCTATTCATCAGCATGCTAGCTTTCGAGAAAACGAAAGCTAGCCTTTGAATTCTTCTTTGCTCTGTACCGCTGACTTTCTATTAACAGCGACAGGTTTGCCGATTTTTCGCCCGGTCATAGCACCTTTACGTTTTGGTATTTTTGCGTCCTCTGCGTCTTTTTGCAGAATGGATAAACAGACAACCATGCCGACAATGACATAAAACATCTCAAAGTAGGCCATAGAAACCGCTGCACCGGCAACGCAATAGGCAACAAGAGAGACCTTGAGCATTCGCGCCAGGTTAGACTGCCAACTCCCCCTGAAGTACTTTTCGACAGAGGAAAGCTTCAGAAAAGCGAGAATAATGATAAGTAAAAACAGAGTAAGCCCAGGAAATCCGTGATCACCCAACACCTGAAAATAGATACTGTGGGCGGCCCAAGGTTTGTCTCCGGCAGGGGCCGACGGGATGAAATTCAGCTCATCAAAGTCCAAAGCGAGTGAGCGCCAGACATACGCATATTGCGGCCCCTTGAATCCTCCACCGAGAAGTGGACGCTCTAATGCCATAAGTGTGTGAATTTTCCACGAAACGACACGCGCTTCAAACGAACTGTCTTCATCAGCCGTCTTTATCGTGTTCATCCGGCTATACCAGGAGCTTGGTAATAGGTTTATGGCAACAATCAACACAGGAATTAACGCTATCAATGTTCGTGCTTTCCGCTTACTTTTAAGGAAGAAGTACAAACCGACAAAAAGCAGACCGATAAAACCGCCGCGCGACTTTGTTCCTAGCACCGCCAAAACACAGATGAAAATCGTTATGACCAGCCCGACCCGCAACCACTTTTCTGGGGTCACTGTAATAAGGTGCACGACCAAAGGCAGCATGACCAATATAGCCAACGCCATATGGTTGTTGTCCGCCAAAATATGCCCCGCTGGGCCATTAATTTGGTGCCCACCGAATGATTTAACGAATTTTAGCCCCTCTACCAGAGCGAAAAAGCCGATAGATAAAACCATGGCCCATATCAGCATGTCAAAATGATGGGACTTCCGCATCGTTAACGTGATAAAAATAAACAAAAGTATTACTTTGGAATAGCCGTCCCAAACCACCCATGGAATTCCAGAGGGGATTAACGCTGTTGTTGTCGTTATGGTGGTGTGGATTAACAAAAGGATGATCAGAAAAAATATACTATCAAACCGTATTGATGGCTTGTTTCTACAGAAGAGGTAAGTCGCCATCGCAAACAAAGAGAAGATTAAGTTATATCGAAATGATTCAGCAAAACCGTAAAGCCAGTAGACGGGTACAAATAGTCCTGACCACAGCCAAATAGACACGGCAATAAATGGCTTTCTGTATGAAACAAAGATAATGATAAAAAAGAACAATATAAATGCCAGGTCTCTCATTGCTCGTCCTTATCATCAATTTTTTTTGCTCTGATACAGATAAAGACAAGTGCAGCTAAACACCCAGCATATAACAGACTTTCCATACTATCGTCCCACCATGCTGTATAACCTGTCGTAAGACGCGATCATTTTTCTTTGACTGTAATGAGATACAACCCTATTTCTTGCTTCTGCTGACAACTTGCTTAAGTTTTCTTTCTCCTGATAGGCTTCAATCAGCGCTTTAATGAAGTTTGCATTGTCAGCACTCTCTACGACGTAACCCGTTTTGCCCCGCTCTACAACTTCAGCAATCCCCCCAACAGGCGTGACTAGATGAGGCACGCCGACAGACATCGCTTCCAGCAATGTCATCGGAATACCTTCTGCTATCGAGGCCATCACAAATACATCAAACTCGCGGTAGTAGCGGCGTACATCTGACTGGGCACCTACAAAAATGACCTTATCCAGCAAGAAATCAACCTTAGAGACACACTGTTTCAGCGCCTCCTCCTCAGGCCCATCTCCGACGAAAACAAGCACGCAGTTTTCCATAAATGATGGATTGGCTAAACAGGCTGCCTTGAAGCATTCGATGATAAAAGACTGATTTTTGATCGGATGAAGTCTGGACACATGTCCGAAAACAAACTTACCTTTACTCTCTCTCTGGCATGCAACACCGTTGCGCTCAGGGAAAAAGAAATCCGTATCAACCCCATTGGCAATGAGGCTGACTTTTCTTTTTGGGATGTTGACGTCCTCACTTAACCAATCAGACAAATCTTTTGATACTGCAATGAAAGTATTTATAAACGGACTCATGGCCTTTCGGAGAAATCTGTATTTCCATACACTCCCATCAACATCATAGGAATCACGACCATGTTCGGCATGAACTCGTAAGTTCACATTAAGAAGTGATGCAACCCATTGATACTCAATGGTTGAAAGATTGTAGCTATGAAGGACATCAGGCTTGATTGACCTTAATAGTTTATAAAGCTCCCAGTGAACACCAAAATTGTGTCCTACTTTTTTGTGCAGAGCGTAGAAATCAATTTGACCATCAACTTCTTGAATGAATTCGCCAACATTTGTCAGTGCAACAATGGAGTGCCGGTATTTTTCTTTATCCAGAGCGTTTATACAGTTAATTATTACCCGCTCCAATCCGCCGATATTAAAACTGTATACTAAATGACACACATGTATTTTTTCTTTGTCATTCATTAATCTTCTACTTTTTTAAACAATCCATTGTCAACGCTAACTTTAGGACCACACTCGGTTATTTGCAAAAACACCGTTTTTAGTCTTTAACTACAATTTAGTAAATAAGTGAAAAGCGATATATTTAAAAGGACTTGAGACATGTTGGTACGCTCACGCTCCCCTCTTCGCCTTGGTATTGCCGGTGGCGGTACAGATCTTTCACCTTACTGCGATACTTTTGGTGGTTGTGTTTTAAATGCCACCATCGATATGTATGCCAATTGCACCATTGAATTGCTTGAAGATCAGGATGGCATCACGTTTGTGGGTCAGGACATTGAGAAAACCTTCCACTGCCCATTGCAGAGACATATTCCTCTGGAAGGCGACCTGCAACTCCATAAGGCTATCTACAACCGCATTGTGCGCGATTTCAACGATAACAAACCCCTTCCCGTCAAAGTCTACACGCACTCAGATGCGCCGCCAGGAAGTGGTTTAGGATCATCCTCCACCATGGTGGTGACCATACTCAGCGCATACAACGAACTGCTTAAGCTTCCCCTCGGAGAGTACGATGTTGCCCGTCTTGCCTATGAAATCGAACGGGTTGATTGCAACCTTGCCGGAGGGAAGCAAGACCAGTACGCCACAACCTTTGGCGGGTTCAATTTCATGGAGTTTTTTGAAAACGGGCGGGTGATCGTCAATCCATTACGAATTCGGCAAAACATCATCAACGAGCTTGAAAGCCAGATGGTGCTGTTCTTTACCGGCGTATCGCGATCTTCGGCTGACATCATCAATGACCAAGTCAAAAATACCTCGTCAGATGACAATAAACCGCTGGAAGCCATGCATGAAGTGAAAAAGCTGGCCTATTCAATGAAAGAGTGTCTGCTCAAATCAAACATAGATGGCATGGCGGATCTTCTGAAAGAAGCGTGGAACGCAAAAAAATCCACGTCAAATTCCATCTCTACCAAACACATTGAGTTGATTGAAGATAAAGTCATCAGTGCCGGCGCAAAGTCCATCAAGATATCCGGTGCAGGGGGCGGGGGCTTTATGATGCTGTTTGTCGATCCGATTTACCGCATTGATGTCGAAAAGGCATTGCGGGAATTTGATGGGCACATCCAGCCTTTCCGTTTCACTAACGAGGGCACGCAATCGTGGACAGTTTAGAGACGATAAAGCACCACATTTCAGCGTCAATCGAGACCAAACAGGCAATTCTGGCTTCCGAGTCTGCGCTCCAGTCTATCAATGACGCTGTCAGGGTTTGTTTAGCCGCCTATAAACAAGGTAACAGGGTGCTCATCGCGGGTAACGGCGGCAGCGCGGCTGATGCGCAACACATTGCCGCCGAATTTGTCAGCCGGTTTGAGTTTGACAGACCCGGGTTACCGGCAATGGCCCTGACGACAGACACATCTATTCTCACCGCCATCGGTAACGACTACGGTTTCGAGCGTCTGTTTTCCCGCCAGGTAGAGGCCAACGGTGTGGCCGGAGACATCTTTATCGGCATCAGTACGTCCGGCAATTCGCCTAACATTCTTGCCGCATTCAAAACCGCCAAGGAGAAAGGCCTGGTCACCATTGGATTGGCAGGTAAGGGCGGCAAAATCCAGCAAGCCTGCGACATTTGTATCAGTGTGCCTTCCGACCACACCCCAAGGATCCAGGAAAGCCATATTCTGATCGGCCACATAATCTGCGCGTACGTAGAAGCTGAGTATTTCAATGACTACGCCAAATAAGATCACTGCTGTGGTTCTGTGCGGGGGACTCGGGACGAGACTTCGTGAATTCTCAGGTGGGTTGCCCAAACCCATGGTCGATGTCGCTGGCAGACCCTTTCTTGAGTATCTGCTGGACTACCTTGCCGACCAGAATGTGAAGGATGTGGTACTCGCCGTCTCGTACCAATATGAACGCATCACGGAACATTTCGGCAACTACTACCAAGACATGGCCATACGCTACTCGATTGAGCAAAAACCGCTGGGCACTGGCGGTGCGATAAAACAAGCGATTGATGCGTGTATTCCTGATCGTGAGAGCGCGGTGCTGGTTATCAATGGCGACACCTTTGTCGATTTCAGCTTAAGCGAAATGTACCAAACCCTGACGGCTTCAAATGCCGACCTTTCCATGACATTGGTAGACTGCGAAGACACCAGTCGGTATGGACGCGTCACCACAGACGAAAACAGGGTCATACGCTTTGAAGAGAAACAACAAGGCAGTCCTGGACTTATCAACGCTGGTGTATACCTCTTAAGCCCGCGGCTGATCGATGATCTCCCAAAAGACGATGTTTTCTCCTTTGAAAACGACGTGTTGATGAAGATTGTATCCACCCACCGCCTTTACGGCTGCGTAACCAAAGGGTACTTCATCGATATCGGTATACCGGAAGACTTTAAAAAAGCGCAAATCGACTTCGGAGAGCCTAACAAACACGGGCGAAATACAGGGATATGATTAGAGCATTACGGGAAAGATTTTCTGAATTGGAGAAACGGAAGAACCAATTTCTCTTTTGTAAAGCTATCGCGGACGTCACGAAGACGAAACCCATCCAAAGCATAGAAAGCGC
The DNA here is from genome assembly GCF_019209835.1 of Enterovibrio paralichthyis. Taxonomy (NCBI): domain Bacteria; kingdom Pseudomonadati; phylum Pseudomonadota; class Gammaproteobacteria; order Vibrionales; family Vibrionaceae; genus Enterovibrio; species Enterovibrio paralichthyis. The sequence continues at coordinate 25,634 of NZ_JAHUTS010000018.1, forward strand.
CCAAACTTTGGTTGTTACACAAGTCCACCATGCGGCGGTTGAAATGTACCTGCTTGCCGTCAAATCCTTCGTCTTACAATACGGGCCATGCAAAATCGAAATCGTCGACGACGGCAGTTTGACCCCGGATGATTTATCCCTGCTTAACACCCACATTGAAAACCTGACCGTTGTCGATATCAGTGAAATCGACGTGTTCAATTGCCCTTCCGGTGCCTGTTGGGAGCGGCTTCATTATGTTCTGAGCCGGACCGATGAATACTATGTCATACAATTAGATAGTGACACCGTCACGTTTGGCGCTGTACCGGAGATCTACCAGCATGTCATCGACAACCAGGGGTTTACTGTCGGCTCCCCCATGTTTGCTGCGCCAGTGTTAATAGACTACATGTCGACCTTGGCTGAAAGCTGGAACAATGCACACATCCAATCACAGGCAGAAATGAATCTTCCTGCATTGAAAACACTTGGCATGACGCACTACATCCGTGGATGTGCTGCTTTCACAGGCTTTCCTAAAGGCTCGAATCTGCGGGAGAAACTGTGTCAGGTCAGCGAAATAATGGAAAGTAGCCTGGGGAAAGAGAAATGGAATGAGTGGGGAAGCGAGCAATTTTCCAGCAACGTGATGCAGTCGCTGTATCCCAACAGTCGTGTATTGAAATGGCCGAAATATCAAAACCATGAATTTCCCAAGTATGCCTCCGGTATCAAAGGTCTTGCGGGATATATCGGTAAGGTGTCTTTGATCCATTTTATCGGTGCATCCAGATTCTCAAACGCTGTGTATACCGAAGCGGTAAAACGCGTACTTCCAAAGCTAATGTGAAGAAGTCAAAGGCTTAACAACATGAATGCAGACAAAGTAAAAAGATACTGGAACTTTCTTTCTCACTTTAACCGCTCTCTCGAAGACAAAAAAAATGTGTTCATCATCAGTCATATGCGGTCAAGAAGTACATTATTAAGCCATGTTCTAGCGTCCCACCAGCAGATCTGCGGTCATCGTGAACTTCATTCTTCCTATACAAAGAAAATTCACCTGTTTAAAACCCGTGCAAGCCTCTATAGGGAGAATGACAGCTTTGAGAGTGCAGACTATCTCCTTGATAAGCTCTTGCACGGCAGGCTAATCATTGATGAGCGCATTTTTAAGACATTGCCCTCTTATATCTTTCTCTTGCGGCAACCCGAGCAAACCATGGTGAGCATGATAAAAATGCACCTGTCAGACAAAAATTCGCTGGATACCGTCAAAAAGCTAGAGGATTACTATGTAGAGAGAACAGAGTATATGGTTGATAGTTGGCATAAATTTGAAGGTGACAAAATTTACATTTCATCTGAGAAACTGGCCAACAACACGCAGGAAACCTTATCTGATATCACCACCTTCCTTGGCTTAACCCAGCCACTGTCAGAAAACTACGATACCTACAAAGACACCGGAAAGGGCGGCATTGGCGATCCTTCTTCCAATATAACGACCGGGAAAATAATCAAACCAAAACCGCTCAGTGAAGAGTCAAAAGCACTCCTGCAACGCTTGGATATGCAAAGGATAGAGGATGCTTACTTAAAAGCCCTGGATAGCCTGAGCTGAAAAAACGGCGGTGAATTCAACAGCAACCGAAACATAGCTGGGGTTAAAAGTAACGTCAGGGGCGCAATTGGAAAGATTACCCGCTTGGAGTAACGAATCTGATGATGACGACAATTAAATCGAAACTTTCAGACATTTACACCATACAGCACGGAAGACACAGCACCATCAACGCCATTGAAGGGCTAAGGGCCATTGCTGCCTTTATGGTGTTTGTTGTTCACTATGCGGCGCAGTTTACTCCCTGGATAGATACCCACTCTTTAACATGGGAACTCATCGTCTACTACCGTCATATCGGCGCCAAAGGTGTTGAACTCTTTTTCGTCATCAGCGGCTTTCTTATCTACGGCATCATCATTGGGAAGGACACCCCTTTTGTCACTTATTTCTGGCGCAGGATCGTCAGACTCTATCCTGTATTTCTGGTTGTTCTCGCCTTATACATCGCATTGTCTTTCGTTTTTAGCAGTGAAAACAAAATCCCTGACGGCATAGGTCAGGCCACTCTCTATATCATTTCCAACATTTTAATGCTCCCCGGCCTTTTTGATATCAAGCCAATCATTACCGTCGCTTGGAGCCTGAGTTATGAAATGTTCCTTTATCTGGCACTGCCGGTATTCGTCTATGTCCTTCAAATGCGCAGCTGGGAAAGTGAAACGCGCATACGTTTCCTCGCAGTCTTGTCCATTCTGGGCTTTGTCGTTATCTATGCAGGGTATGACTCCCATCAAAAGATGGTTCTCTTCCTGGCGGGAATGTTGATGTATGAATTGAAAAACAGACCTTTGCTACAGAGCGACAACCCCTTATCAAGCAACGCATTTCTCCTGACTATCCTGGCAATTATCATCATCCGGATATTTTCATTGGATAGCGTATTGCTTCTGCCAGCCCTCTTTATTGGCTTTTTCTTCACCTTCGCGTCATGTCTGAATAAAAACAGCAAATTCAGCCAACTCTGCTCTACGCCGTTTCTGAGGTATTACGGCAACATGAGTTACTCCTATTACTTGATCCATGGGATCACCCTAAAGTTCTTCTTCATGGTCATGGCTGTCTTTATTCCACCAAATCACCAATGGGACTTGGCACTGTATGTTTGGTTCCTGCCGGCGTTTGCTTTCACATGGGTCACCTCTACCGTGCTCTTCCTCCTGGTTGAAAAACCGTATTCTTTGATGAAAAAACCAGCAAGAGATAGAGAAAAGAAGAGCACAAAGGCCATTTGATGCACTGTATAAACGATGATTAAAACATGGGGATTTGTGAGCATTGTCGTGACGGTATCAACATCCAAGTAGCAGAGTGTGTATCCAGGTGATATATTTTCATGAATCATGAAAATATTTAAGTCGTGAAAATGAATCAGCAGATACTAAGCCAAGCCCTGGATGCACTGCCTGAGCATATTGAGGTCGCCGATGTTCACTATCAACCTACGACGACACCTGACAGTGGCGTGGATGCATCGGTGACGCTGACGATAGCCGGTGAGGCGCGCACCTTTAATGCTGAAGTAAAGCGCATTCACCGCAAAGCCTCACTGGATACGTTTTTACAAACTCACCATCCGCATGAAACCCTGCTGATCTGTAACCCACTCAGCACTTTCTTACGCCAGTACAGTGAAGAAAAGGGGATCAACTACCTTGATGAAGCCGGTAATGCCCATATTGTGCAGCCCGGCTTTTTTCTGCATATCGAAGGCAAGAAAGGCGAAAAGATTCGGGATGCTCGCCCAACATTGAGTGAGGGGATCATGAAATGCCTGTTTGCCCTGCTGGTTGATGAAGACCTCCTGAACCAGCCCTATGAAATCATGGCGAAAAAAGCCGGTGTTTCGCTGGGGATGGTCAGTAAAACGATGAAGTTCCTCATCGAGATTCAGGCGATCCCGAAAGACAAGAAATCCCGTCGCTTTTTGGATAAGTCAGCACTCATTCAACAATGGCTGGTTTCCTATCCTCAAGTGCTCAGAAAAAAGCTGGCGCCTTTCAGGGTGAAAACCCCGCTTCACTGGCAAGAGATAGCACTGGAAGAAGGGGAAATCTGGGGTGGGGAAGTAGCGGCAGCATTGATGACGAACTACCTTGTTCCCGAAGAGTACTGGCTGTTTACCCGCGAGCCGATGCAGAAAAAGATGCGGGATCTTCACGCACGCCCATCCGCTGACGGCCAGCTCCTGCTTGCAGCTCCATTTTGGGGAGCAAGCCTGACAGTATCCCCCAGCGCTCAGGCACTGCTCACTGTAGCAGAGCTTCTGGCCAGCAATGACAGCCGTAACAGAGAAGCAGCCGAGATCTTAAATGACCAATACTTACACCTTAAATCACTCCCTTAACCCGCAGTTTGAGCGGGCGCTCGAAAGCCTGGTGCGTATCGTCAACGGGCTTGGAGTCGCTTATTTCATTGCAGGTGCCACCGCCCGAGATGTGGTGCTGCATGGCATTCATGGTTACCCACCCATCAGGGCAACCCGGGATATCGATACCGCCATTTTGGTCGACAGCTGGGATAGCTTTCAGACGCTCAGAGAAAATCTGCTAAAGGCAGGATTACAAACCACCCGTGTCGAGCACCAGCTCATTGAGCCGGTAACAAAGTTACCCATTGATATTATTCCGTTCGGCGCAGTCGCTGACGAGAAAGGGGACATATCCTGGCCACCACATTTTGACATTACGATGTCCGTTGCCGGTTTTCAGGAAGCTTATGAGTCATCCCTTACCGTGACTTGGAACGAACTCACTTTTCAGGTGGCTTCTCTGCCGGGTATTGCCCTATTGAAGTTAATTGCCTGGCTAGAGCGCGGCGCGAATAGCCGCAAAGACGCGACGGATTTTTTCACGGTGTTGAGCCGCTACCATGAGATTCATGACGGGCGATTGTGGGAGGACTATGTTCCCGGCGACACGCTCGGATATGACGTTGAAAGGCAGGGGGCGTATTTGCTTGGCTTCGACTTAACGCCTTTACTGAGCGTTTCAACATCCCATGCACTGGCAACGATTCGAGATAAAAAGCACGACCCTTTTATCGCTGCAATCACGGCCACACATCGCGGCACTGACGTTGATAGAGTCAGCCAACTGCTGTCAGATTTTTGGTTGGGATGTGGCATCAGTTAAGGGAGAGATGTGTGGTCGGTGTTAGGACGCCATTTCTCCATCGCTAAACTCAAAATGACAAAATTGTCATCTCGTCGATAGGCGGGTGTCAGAGTGTACTCGCGATACTGCACTTCAGACACACAGCAACCTAAAGACAGGTGATGATATGAAAACGCTAACACACATTGCAGCTACAGCTGCCATCGTACTTGCCAGCACCACAGCAATTGCAGAGCCACTAAACAGCACTGCCAAATTTACCTCAATCACAGAAACCCGCTCCATTGAAATGCCTGCTGCTGAAAATAAGCAAGATGCTTACGACTGGGCATATGTCCAGCTTCAAAACCTGCAGTCGCAAACGCCGGAGCAACTGAAGAAGTCTCTAAAGGTCTGGTCGCCATCCAACATAAAAAGTAACTCACTACACTTGAAAGACCAGGGGTTTGTCACTGTCGAAGAGCGCATGAACAATGACGGCGACCTCGAATATGTGGGTATTGCCAATGTCCGATACCACTATTTGAACCGCGAAGACAATTAACGGTCTCTTAAGTCAGGCAATGGGTACTCGGCAGGAAAAACTGCCGGGTGCCCTCTTTTCGTTTGGGCGGTGATAGCAGCGATCCCTTCTCTGCTAGAGTTAATCTCATAATAACCAGAATAATCACAGTCTTGTGATATGACATTTTGCCGGGGAAATGGATGAAATTGCTCGTCATTGAAGATGAAGTTAAAGCGGGTGCATATCTTAAAAAGGGGCTGACAGAATCAGGCTATGTTGTTGATTTGGCTTCCGATGGCGTGGACGGTCTCTACATGATCACCAGCGGTGAATACAACCTGGTCATTCTCGACATCATGCTGCCGAAACTTGATGGCTGGCAGATACTTAACACCATGAGAAGCAACAACATCAATACGCCGGTTATTTTGCTCACGGCCAAAGAGCATGTCGAAGACAGGGTGAAAGGTTTTGAGCTGGGCGCCAATGACTACCTGATCAAACCTTACGCCTTTGCAGAATTACTCGCGCGCATACAAAACCTTCTCCGTAATTTCACTCCTCCTCAGAACAGCGGTGCGGGTCACCACATCATGACCATGGCAGATTTGGAATTAGATCTGCTAAAACGCACGGCGAAACGCCGAGGAGAAACCATTCATCTCACCGCCAAAGAGTACCAACTGCTGGAACTGCTGATGCGCAAAGAAGGCCAGGTGCTTTCCCGAACCACGATCGCTTCTTTGGTATGGGACATGAATTTTGACAGCGACACCAACGTCATCGACGTCGCGATAAAACGGATAAGAAACAAGATAGATAAGCCTTACGACAATCCTCTTATCCATACCATTCGAGGAATGGGCTATAAAATGGAGGATTTAAGCCAGTGACGTGGTTTTCACTCTATTCAATGAAGAACAGATTGATCCTGATGTTCATGGCTTTTTCTGTACTGGTTTATTTGTTTGTCGCGTCAATTATCGAAACCTCCCTCAAGTATCACTTCTACGATCAGGACTACCAGCACACTAAGGACAAATACGACGCAATTAGCTGGGGCGAGGTACTGCGCGAGCCTCCGGAAAACCTCGTCGGGCGGATAAACACGACCGTCGACTATTGGGTCTTGAAGAACAACCATGTCGTCGCCACGAATTCAGGCATACCGCTCCAGGCAGGTATGCCTGAAACGCTTTTATCTGCCTTTCAATCAGGGAAGCAATTGGATGAATGGGAGGACGAACAAGGACTATACCGCCCTTTTTTGTTCGACGCCGGTGACCAGTTCTATGTGTTAATGGTGCAAAAAATTGATGGCCACCTGCAGTTTTTCAAACAGTTGAGAGTCGTGCTTCTGTGGTCTGCGCTTTTGGTCGTATTGCTGGCAATCGCATTTAGCATTGTCGCCGTCAATCTCGGCTTAAAGCCCCTCAAGCATGTTCAGAACCACTTAAAAACCGTTAACCCAAACAATCTGGATGTTGTCATACCCACTGACAACTTGCCCGATGAACTCCGGGACCTGGTCACGATTCAGAATGACATGCTAAAAAAGCTCAATTTAGGCTTTAGCCGCTTGTCGGAATTTTCGTCTGATATCGCCCACGAACTCAAAACGCCACTGTCAAATATCAATACGCAAACTCAGGTGACCCTCGCGTCGACAAGAAGCGTTGAAGAGTATCAGGATGTGCTGCAATCCAACCTTGAAGAAATCGAGCGGATAACCAAAACGATCGATGACATCCTCTACATTGCCAAAGCAAAAAACGCATTACTCATACGGACCAATACGAAATTTGCAGTAGAAACTGAAATCGACCGTATTGCTGATTACTTCAGTATTCTTGGCGAAGAAAAAGGTATCGACATCATTACCCGTGGCCATGCTTTTTTATCTGTCGACAAGAACATGCTGGAACGCGCAGTCACGAATTTGCTGACCAACGCCTTGAGCCATGCAGATCACGCATCCAACATCACCATTGAGGTCCTCAACCTTCCCAACGAAGTCTGTATTTTGGTGGAAAACCAAGGGGATACCATTCCGGAAGCGTCGCTACCCTACCTGTTTGACCGTTTCTATCGGGTTGATAAATCGAGAAAACATGAAAGCTCCGTCGGCAGCGGTCTTGGTCTGGCAATCACTCAATCGATTATGGAAGCCTATGATGGCTCTGTGTCTGTAGAATCAAAACACCGGCGCACCGTCTTTACCCTGACGTTCCCTAAATGACCGCTTGATAACTTTGGGAACCGCCAATACTGAAAGCCATATCACGCCTTGTAGGTTGGCTTACCGCCAGCACAAGACTCCTTTTACTTCCGCTGCTTTCCTTCGTTTTTACGCAATAAAAAGGCCGCTAGTGATAGCGGCAACGTTTCTTGGATATTGGCGTTTCTTATTGGTATCAGTTTACAGAGACCTTTCCTACCATTCCCGCTTCCATATGACCCGGGATGAGGCAGGCAAAGTCGACGTCACCCTGCTCTTCAAATTTCCATATGAGTGCAGACATTTGACCTGGTTGAAGTGTGATCATATTGCTTTCCTGATGCTGCATATTCGGCATTTGGCGCATCATTTCAGCATGGTTTTTCATGTTGTCGAGCGAACCAATCACCAGCTCATGGGGGATTTTCCCTTCATTTTTGACGAAGATTCGCACCGTTTCGCCAACATCTGCTGAAAATTGAGAGGGTGTAAATGTCATCGTGTCGTTCATCGACACTTTGATGGTCTTCGTCACATCAGCTGCATTGCCCGGGCTACCCACTGTCTCTGTATTCATCGGTTTGCCATGCATTTTTTCCCCGTGACCGACATCGGCGAGCACATTTCCCGAAAGCAAAGCAGCCACAAGGGCAAGTCCTATGGTTGTTTTACGGATCATTTTGTTCTCCTTTCTACACAGTTAGTGATCAGAACCAGATGCGAACGCCAGCAACCCAGAGTGTCTCGTCCGGTGTTTTACTACTGTCTTTTCCAAAATCTGTTTGCCACTCAACACCAAGGTAGGGCGCGAACTTGCGCGAGAACTCATAACGTACACGCAATCCGGTAGCCATTTCCGGTGTCAGCCTGCTGATATCCCACTCAGTGTCATCCTTTCCGTAAGTGCGCAATGCGATAGATGGCTGGGCAATCAGTCTTTGCGTAAGCAGGACTTCGTACTCCGCTTCAACATCTACAGCCACCTGCCCGTTTTCACCCACCGCCAACATCGCATCCACTTCAAACCAATACGGCGCCAACCCTTTGAAGCCTGCCGTTACCCAGAAGCGATCATTGCTATCAAGGGTGTCGTAACGGACACCACCCTGAACATCCCAAAACGATGAGATGGCATGGCGCCACAGCAAATTGGAAGATGATTCATCCAACTCGCCATCGACGATATCCCCTTCGCTTTGCAACACCACTTTGTTGTAGTCGCCACCGTAGAAGACCTCGCCTTCGTAATTTATGGGGTCATCTCCATGCCGGAAATCCTGATATTCCAGACGGTCTAAACGCAGACCCCAGAAGTGTTTTTGGTCGGCCAGTTCTGGGCTTGCCACGCCATCCAACAAGTAAGGCCCTGAATTTAGTGTGAGACCGCCAGAATATTCATTCGGGTCGCGGCCAGCCGTCATCTCCTGGCTCGGTTCTGTTAATGCCATCCCATCGTGACCCGCAGGCTCAGCGCCAGCATTCGCGGTGGCGGAAAGCGCTGCAACCAGTGCCAGGGTCATCATGCTTTGGCGCATGAGCAGACTGTGCGTTTTTTGGGTTTGAATCTTCATGAAATAACAACCTCCCTGAACATGCCGGCATCCATGTGGAACAGCAGGTGACAGTGCCAGGCCCACCGGCCAAGAGCATCTGCAGTAACGAGAAAACTAATCCGTTGTGCGGGTTGCACAGGAATGGTGTGGCGACGGACGAGAAACTCCCCATCAGGGCTTTCTACTTCACTCCACACACCGTGCAGATGCATGGGATGCGTCATCATGGTGTCGTTTTGCAATATGACCCGGACGCGTTCGCCGTAATTGAAATGAATGGGTGTAGAATTACCGAACTCCACCCCATCAAACGACCAGGTATAGCGTTCCATATTGCCTGTCAGGTGAAGTTCAATTTCCCGCTCAGGAGGACGGGGGTCGATAGAACCACCCTGGGTTCGCAGATCAGCCAATGTCAGTACCCGGCGGCCATTACCTCGTAACCCGACCCCCGGGTCATCCAGATTGGTTCGTGGCGTATCGACACGCATATCAACACTTGCGCCGTATTCACTAGAAGCATGACGAACGGTACTGCTCGGGTTGGCAAACGGGACGGCGGCCGTACCCATACCGCTATGATCCATCCCGGGCATATTGTTGTGGTCCATACCCGCCATCCCATCCATGCTATTCATGTTTGGCATACCGGCCATACTGCTGTGATCCATTGATCCCATCATGTCTTCCATCGTCAGAGGCTGGATTGGGTCAATGGCAGGAACCGGTGCAGTGAGCCCCTCCCGCAATGCGAGGGTGCCAGAAGCAAAACCCGTCCTGTCCATGGATTGGGCAAAAATCGTGTAAGCCTCATCACGCGGAGATACCACTACGTCGTATGTTTCGCCCGGGCCAAAACGGAACTCATCAACTGTCACAGGATGAACATTCACGCCATCGCTCTGCACCACAGTAAGAGGCAAACCGGGAATGCGGACATCATAGAAAGTGTTGCTGGAGCCATTGATAAAGCGGAGCCTGACCCTCTCACCTTTTTTGAAGCGTCCCGTCCAATTGCCCCCCGGAGTGGCCCCGTTCATCAAATAAATCAGGGTTGCAGCAGAAAGGTCTGCCAGATCCATTGAACTCATTCGCATGCTGTTCCACATACTTTTGTCGGCAAGCGTATCGGAAAGACCGTTCTTTCTAATCTGTGTGACGTTATCTGGCAGCGTTGGCTGAATGTAGTTGTAATAATCCCCCTGCATTTTCAGGTTGTTGTATACAGTTTGGGGATTATCATCCGTCCAATCAGAAAGCAGGACGACATGTTCGGAATCGTACTCCACCGGGTCTTCGCCACTGGGCTCAATCACAAGGGCACCGTACATGCCTGTCATTTCCTGGAAACCGGAATGAGAATGGTACCAGTAGGTGCCGTTTTGCTGGACGTCAAAGCGATAGGTAAACGTCTCACCGGGCTTGATGCCGGCAAAACTGATGCCCGGCACGCCGTCCATCTGAAATGGGAGGATCAGTCCATGCCAATGGATGGACGTCTCTTCTTTCAGCAGGTTTGTCACCTTGATGGTCACTGACTGGCCTTCTTTCAACCGTATCGTTGGCCCGGGAAGCACCCCATTGATAGTGGTCGCTATTCGGGAACGGCCGTTAAAGTTCACCACCGTCTCCTGAATGACCAGATTAATGACATCACCTGAAACCTCGGGCATCGTATTTGATTTGGTGTTTGGTACGCCCGCCCAAGCAGGGGAAATGATCGGGGAGATCCCCGCTAGTACCCCACCTAGCGCAAGACCTTTAACAAAATATCTCTTCGAATGATCGACACGAGAACGCATATCCTGACTCCATTCAGCCTTTAAATGTTTCGTATCCATACGTTAGGGGCTGGCAGCTTTCCGGCTCATGACCTGAAAATGACAAATTTGTCATTTTGCTTCTGGCACTTATTCTCGTTTGGGGTGGCGTCGTGATGAGAAAGGGAGAAAATAGGCACATCCGGAAGTAATGGGTCGAAATGGTGGAGCAATAGTTCGTAGTCCTGGTTGGCACCCAATTGGGGGGGGGGGGGCAAGAAAAGCGGAGGGGGATGTTGAGTCAGTTACGTAAAGTCCCCTTCTTGCACGTCAATTAATTTTACGCCATGGCTTGGTAGCTACCTCCATCCATTAGTAACTGCCTGATAAGAGTCTCTTTATATTTCAGGCCTGATTATTGCTTATGTCGTACTGTTTATTAAATAAGCATTAGTGAGGCCAATATGAGCCGTATTATCATCCAGAGACTTCTCCTCCCGGTTCTCAGTCTCTTCCTCGCGCTCCCAGCGCAGGCGATCTTGATTTACGATACCTGGACGACCAATGAGGGTGGCACGGGTAACTATATCCTGACTATCGAACACGACGTCGCCAACTCTGAGTTTAACTATTCATTTACCGTTGACCCATGGAACGCTGAAGGCTTAGGTTTGTTTCTTGACTTTGGTGATGTGGATGTCATCTCACCAGCCCTTAGCAATGTGAGTCCCGTTGGCCAAGTCTCTGTTTGGGATACGGACACGACTTCAACAAGCTGTGGTCCCGGTTGTAACCTGGATGGCTTAATCAGTGGTCAGGAATGGGAGTTTGTTCTCAGCTTAGGCTCGCCGGGCTTTGATGAGATCCAAACTTTCGAATGGACCACAGATGATCAGGGATTAACGTTGGACGAAGACTGGGTTGTAGGCGTTCGTAGCCAACAACTTTGTCCTGATGGCTCGACCCTACCAAATGACGAAGCGCAATGTACAGGCAGTGACAAGTCCTATTCGAGCACGGGTTACTTTGGCCCAGACCCAAGAGACGTACCAGAGCCAGCCTCTATCCTGTTATTGGCCGTTGGTTTGCTTGGCCTTGGATTGATTCGCCGCAGAAAAAGCGCTTAATCATTGCCCCCCAATCAAGATGCGCACAGGAAGCCAGACGGCTCTGTGCGCATTTTTTTGCACAATCCATCCGACTCTTCCCGCTCACCTTAGAGCCGCAACGACTTAGCCTTGGTGCATTCGCTGGCCATAAATCCCCCGGCTTGAACACACCATCACTCTTACCTATCGAATCTATAGCGACTTCCAGTTATGTAACCGGTTACCTGTACAGATAAATTGGTCACAGGCGTATCGAAATAATGGGAGCGCTTATCAGGCTGACTACTGCTCAGAATTGGGTAATAAAACTGGACTTAATCTGAAAGATTTTGCCTAAATACATGGTCACATCAATGTTCTGAAGCCGATTCAGCACTGATGTGAATAGATAAACAACAATAAAAAGGACCCACAAAATGAACAAAACAACTTGGCTTGCGGCATTAACGCTTCTCTCTTTCCCAACGTTAGCAGAGACCGTCAACGTGGAAATGATCGATCTTGGCTCAGGTCAATCAGCAGGAATGGTGACGATCACTGCCAGTGATTACGGCACCGTTTTCACACCAAAACTCCAGGGGTTGCCTGCGGGTACACATGGCTTCCATTTGCATGCGAACGGTTCATGCGACAGCGTTACCAAAGAAGGTAAAACGGTCCTTGGTGGCGCCGCGGGTGGACACTATGACCCAGAAAAGACAGGCAAACATGGATACCCTTGGACAGATGACAACCATCTCGGTGATTTACCCGCTCTTTACGTGAATGCCAATGGCATGGCAGACCAGCCAGTACTGGCACCACGGGTAAAACTCGATGATGTAAAAGGCCGCGCATTGATGATTCATGCCGGTGGCGACAACCATTCTGATCACCCAGCAAAACTTGGCGGCGGCGGAGCCCGCATTGTATGTGGCGTGATTAAGTAGCCCACGTATCGCAAGCTATTGTTTTTCTTTTGCGGTCGCTAGATATAATGCTTTTTGGTAAATAGCATTGATGGCGCTGTACATACGATCGGAAACCTAAAAACAGGTTTCCGATCGTCTCTCATCAGTAGTCTCGCTCAACCGATCCTTATCTGATCAATATTACGAGCTTGGTTCGGGAATATTTAGCGAAACGTTTCAGTAAATTAACCTTTGTAAGATTCTGGAACTTCGGCAATATAAATTGCAGGGACGCCTTCAAAATCACTGGTAAACAACACACCACCATCATTCGGCGTGAATGACGGATGCGGGTGAGTAATTTGGCGGTCGCCATCCAATACATCCCAAGATGTACTGTGCTTACACAGTTTTTGCGCCGATTTTGTTTTTGTATTCAACACGTATAAGAACGGATCATTTTCAATGTTATAACTGTCTGCATCGGCAACATCAACAGGAGCATCACAGCCATCACCAACCATCAAAGAGCCATCGAAGTTACTCATTAAGTGAGAGCAAGGTGGCATGACCATCACTTCTTCGTTTTCTAATGTCTCTGGGTTGGCTTTGTATATCACGCGCTCGGTTTGACCTTTAAAGTAAGACACGTATGCCATCGCGCTACCATCAGGAATCCAGAATTCATGCGTGCAAGATTCCCCTTGAGCGTGCTCTTTGATCTTACGGACATTACTGCCATCTTCATTAACTAGCCACATGCGAGCATCCACCAAATCGTGCGGTCCCTCATGACAGAAGCCAACCGTAGAGTCATCAAATGGACGGTAAATAGGGTGACCAAGCCACGCGGTATCCTGATGCATGACCTCAAGCTCGCCCGTTTCGATATCCACCTTGATCAGACGACAAGTCGGATTGGTATGGTAGAACTCGGCAAATTTCTCCCATGATGTTAGCGGTTGCCAATCGCGTTTTAAAATCTCAATGCCAACCAACTTCGTACAGTCAGAGTTTGCGACCCAAGTACCGTAACCTTTCCACTCTTCATCAACTGTGTAAATGACTTCTTCTTTCAACGTTTCTAAATCGACTTTCATCAAATTCAGTTCATTTTTGACGTAGAAAAATGCACGCTCATCAGTTGAAATAAAACCACCAAAGGTATTGTCACCCTTGCCTTCCGTCAGTTGTATTGCTTGTTGCGTTTCAATATTAAGCAGGTAATAGTTACGATTCCCATCGAAATCACCTGCAAACAGCAGCTTTTTTCCATCCCGAGTAAAGCATTTCTGGTAAAAGTAGTTACGATGACAAATCACATCCGTTGGTGTTAATCGTGTCACTTTGACTTGGGTATCACTGTCTGCAAACGTTTTAAAATTGAGTGCAACAACATCACCTTTAGCCATAATACATCTCCAAAAAAGGCTGCCAATAAAGGGCAGCCAAAACAAAATTAAACTATTGAGAAATTGTCGTAGCTACTGTAGATGGCTGCATATCTATCTTTGCACTCTTCTTCAAGCCATAGCCCACTACAAAAACTGACGCGGCACAAGCAAGGTACAATAAGCGCCCCCAAAGTGGGTTGGGAATCAGCACCATCAGTGTCAAACCTGCGGCCATGTAGATCACCAGCGAACCCAATTTCGCACGTTGCATGCGGTCAACAATATCTTGACCATCCTCTGCAACACACTCGGTGTCCACATCTTTAAAGAATTTGGTAGTTTCCTCAATATGAGGATCTGTGGATTCTTTGTAGAACAGTGTAGTTAGGCAGAAGAAGCCCGCCGTGAAGAAAAGATGAGCAGCAATAGTGATCATCGTGCGCATTTCACCCGCTTCTCGGCGCGTTAGCTCATCCATACCGAACCAACTACCGACAAATTCCGGAGTGAATATTTTCACGACCGACCACGAGACAAACATACCTACGACAACTGTTGCCCATGGTGCCCACTTCGGTGTTTTGCGGATAATAATGCCAAGAAACAATGGAACAAGAATTGGTGATTGAAGTAGCGTCGCAACTTGCATCATTAGATCAAACAAGCTTAGGTGCTTCAGCGAATTGAAGAACTGAGCCATGATGATAACGAGGATACCATTCACCAGACACGCAATTTGACCCGCGCGCAACTGTTCTTTATCGGATGCCTGACCTTTACGAACAATATTTGAGTAGAAACTACGAACGAAAATACCTGAGTTGCGGTTCAGCGCTGAGTCCATCGAAGACATGGTCGCTGCAAACAGACCTGCCATTAGAAGACCTACAGTACCCAAAGGCATTGTTTCACGAGCGAAGACCAAGTAAACCGCATCGCTTGCTTTCGCACCCAGTGATGAGTATTGCGTTGCCGCATCTGGGTACAAAATTGCTGATGCCCAAGGAGGGATGAACCAGATGATAGCGCCGACGAACATCATTGCAAGCGCCATTAGAGCTGCTTTGCTTGCGTTATCAGAGTCTTTTGCATTCAGAAAGCGATAAGACTCTTGCATATTGTTAACACTTTGCAGTTGCTTAACAACAAAGAACAGGAATGTACCTACCAACAAAAGTGGGTAGTTCATGTCTGGTCCCATGATGAAGCCACCAGGGAATTTCTCAATAATTTCCCCAGGACCACCCACAACGAATAATGCAACAACTGCACATGCAACAGAAATTACCGCTACCACAAGCGTTTGGATAAAGTCAGACGCTACTACGCCCCATGCACCACTAAGCAATGAGATAGCCAATACCGCCAGACCTGTCACCCAAATGGTGGTCACGATGTCGGCATTAAATACCGCAGAAGCAAACACACCCAGACCATTTAACCAAACACCAGCGTTAATCACACTTAATGGTATGATTACCCAAGTAAAAAACTGCTCGTTGGTATTACCAAAGCGGCGTTTTACCCCTTCGGTTGGCGTATCTACACGCATTTGGCGGAAACGGCGAGCAAAGTAGAAGTAAGCAAAAACGTACGCCACCATATTGCCAACAAACACAGCCAATACCGCGAAGCCATCGTTAAATGCTTTACCTGCTGCACCGGTGAACGTCCATGCAGAGAACTGGGTCATAAATGCAGTGGCACCAACCATCCACCAAAGCATCTTACCGCCCCCGCGAAAATAGTCGCTGGTACTATTGCTTGCCATCTTTTTGAACAGCAAGCTGATTGCCACCATCAGGGCAAAGTAGCCTGCTATTACCAAGTAATCGTATTCCATGATAGAAACCTCGAAACGCTGTTTTAATTTAGATAAATTATATTTTCAATAAACAAAACTAACTGAGACAAAAATCAAAACAACGGTTCATTTTTCATCTTTTGTGCTCAAGCGTGATGAAGATCAATAATGAGCATCTTGTAAATAATTGCGGATCCATACTCGTAGTTGCAGCATTCCCTTGGGTAATCTTAGAACCCAAAAGATATTGTCACTGACAAGTAGAAAGGCGAAAAATGAGACCGTTGTAAGGTGAGTTTTAATGAAAAAGGGCTCCCGAGAGCCCTTGTCACACGTTAGTGAATAAGTTGCTTAAGCAGCGTCGCCTCTTTCTTACCCGGAATAGCTTGTTGGGTATTAATCACCGCAGCTTGCTTTAACGGCGCAAGCATTTTGCTGTCGACCGCTTTGCCATCACTGGTGTACGTCATGCCATTTTTGACCAACGCATTGCTAGTCGATTTTGCACTGTTGATCACGTCGTCATATTTACTGCTGACGTGGAATCGGTAAGAACGGTTATTGGTAAACGTGCCTTGTTCAATCTCGCCGGAATATGGGCTCTTGCGGAACAAGTAGTTGAAACGCTTGTTATCAATTGACACGTTATCGCTCAATACCAGTGCACCAGGATTAAAGTTGTCCGTAAATCCATCCATGTTGTTGTTAAAAGACAAGCTGTTTTTCACTACATGTGGAACCGGAATCCCCTCCCCGCCCAGCTTGAAGCCGTTACCGATCGTGCCACCCTTGTTGGTAATATCGAGGGTGCGACCATTGCTGAACGAGATGGAATCCAAAATGGTCACCGCGCCGTTTGCACCATCTTCCACTTTGTTGAACAAATCCCAACCGTCATCAATGTTGTGGTGAGACAAACAACGGATGAAGATATTGCCATCGCCGATGCGCATCTTGGCCGCAAAACCGTCTGCGTTAATCTGAGAGGGATCCAAGTTGTTGTAGCTTTCGCTTTCAATTACTTGGTTGTAACTAGCCCACAATGCTCGGCCAATGTTTTCAGGAGATGTGATCACGAAGCCAGTGTCTGGCGCGCCGTGAGTCACCATTTTTTCGAAGATGTTGTGGCTACCATAAACAATGAACTGTGCACCCGCGACTTCAATACCTTGGTAATGCCAGTAATTTGCTTCGTGGACAAGTTCCGAAACAAAGCGAACATTATCTCCTTCCGCACGTAGGTGCTTGAGCTTGTCGACACTGCCACTCGCCGTCAGCGGAATTTCCATCCCTTGGTAGTCGCCATCTTTCAAAATGATGGTGCCACCAGCAGGAAGCAGTTCTATTGCGGTCGCCAAATCAAACGGTTGTGCTTGGGATCCGTTGCCTTTGTCGCTGCCATTTGGAGCTACATATAGCGTCATAGCGTCTGGCAGAGAAACAACGTCAACGCCGTAACGGTGCGCTTGTGTCTCTTTGTTTGGTCCGTCAATGGCGGTGAATTTCACTTCCATTTGATTCGTGCCGCTTTCGAGTGTCAGCCACTGGCTGAACAACTCGCCCGCCGTCACGGTTTGCTTCGCAACCGGTTTGCCATTGTGTAAAACTTCAAATCCACCCGAGTAATTAGCACGAGCTTGAACCGGATACGCCTTGGTTGCAGACCGAGGTGAAGAAGCGATTTGGAATACCAGTTCTCCCTGCTTGGCCACGTATTTTGGAGCGTCCACGGTATCCGCCGCAGCAAGCTTCAAATCGACATTGCTCACCGTCATTTTTGCATTGCGTGATGCAAAGAAACCGACGTATTGCGAGTTTGAGTTTTGCATTTCAACAATATTGGCATTCGCACCTTTTACTACTTGTTCAACGACTTTGTCGCCATTTCGGTAGCTGACTTTGAAGCCATCATTGGTGCGTGTCAGCGTCATGCGGTAGGTTTCAGCAGTACCGTAAGGCACCCTTTCCACATAATCGACACGGCTTAAACGGTTACCCTGCGTCCCCCAAGGTTGGTAAATACCTTCACGAAACGACGCGTTGATATTAGCCATACCATCATTCGTTCGTGTGTGAGAACGCATTAGGTTCATCACCATGTTCGATGCAGAGGGAAACTCTTCATGGCCTTCAGGTTGCAGCACCAAACGTTCGGCACCTAAAATATCGCGAACCATCAAACCTGCGCCTTCTTGGCGGTTTGGTGTCGCCCCTGTTTCCGGGCCAAGCTGTTCGAGCACCACATCCGCACTGAGGGTAAAGTTCACATCGGTCGGCAGCTCAGTGTAGTAAAATGTGAGCCCTTCATGCGAGTTGGCTAACTTGCCACCGCGGCTTTCAATAGTAAATGTGGAGGCTAACTTACCAGCAGCGACAGCCTCACCATTGACCGTCACTTGGTTCACACCCACTTTTTCCGGCAAAATAGTCGAGCCGAAGTTCATGTCGGTCGATTGACCAAAAGTGATAGCTTTCCAAGTGAGGTCTTCGACTTTAATCTCAGCAGCGTCTCCGGCTGGTGCTAATATAGCTGCAAGGCACAAGGCTAAAGTGTGTTGTTTCATTGTCACTTTTCCTTGTCAGAAGTTGTATTTCAAACCGACCCGGAAACGAGGAACATATTCATCTTTAAACTCTGAGCCATCACCGTTATGCGTGATAGCCGCGATAGAGAAGAATGGAATCACGCCACTTTCTAGCTTGGTATATTCGCCTTTAAAGTCGATCAGCTGATCATGACCTTTGTCTTTCCATCCACCGTCACTGCCATGAATATCTTTGTACTCGGCTTCTACGCCAAGCTTGCCCCATTCAAACTTACGGTTAGCATAAAAGTTCAGCTGGTTGTAACGTGAGTCGTCCGTGTTTTTGTACCCATGACGAATACGCGCTGCGACATCCCACTCGTCATTTATTTTGTACGCACCCGTCAAGTTGTACTTGAACACTGACGCACCCGATGGGCTAGAATCAATGTTAATGCTCGGCGTTAATGAGAAGTTGTCGGTCGCTTTCCAAAGGTAACTCACGCCAGTTTCATGACCAGCATTGCCCATATGACCATCTTTGTAGTTCCATTTTGCTTCCACACTAAAACCGATTTGGTTGTCGAAACGGTGAGAAACGTAGACACGATCTCGATTCTCGTCGCCATCACGGTCGGGCACATATTCATGACGAATATCCACCGATGCAGCAGCCGCTAAACCAGAAGCCATTGCAAGTAAGAGTGCAGATGTAAGGTATCTAACTTTCATTTTGAAACACCATTTTGATTTATATGACATAAAGTTTTAATATACAGACTGTTACATGCTAATAAAGTTTTTATCGATGCCTTTGTGATCTTTGAAACGGTGTTTTGTCTTTTTAGTGAACCATGACGCATGGCTTTATTAGATCCGATGCGCGCAATGATCTATCGGCTCTTTATTGGGATCGCCGGATGGCAATTTCGCTGCTTTTCCAACTCGTCGAACGAGCTCTTTCAAAGCGGAGGAACCATGATGTGGCGGATGGTTGTCGCAACCGCATTCATGAGTGTGGACGTTTACGGGTAGGGCAGCCAAAGCGCATGATGCTGGTATCAGCGTGATGTTCTACTTTAGGGGAACGCGTTGGGATTTTTCACCGCCGACGCGTTTTTTGCGCGTCGCTATCGAAGATTACGAGCAGAAACCGATATAGAAGGTATTCGAGTATGGTTTGCCCACAAACCAGAACAGTTATTCATATGGTTAAGCTTTCCATTGACTTTGATCGCCGTAAGCGGAGGTAGGTGAACAGTGTCGGTGACCATTGCACGACTTTCTTCGGCACAATACCGCAGTACTGGATTTTAACTACGTATAAAAAACGCCTGCGGTGGAGCCACAGGCGTTGGCAAATTTCTCAAAAGATCGTTCGGCTATCTACGATAGTTTTCAATGCTAACCAGGAAAAGGAATTATTCGATGATTCTTGCAACTTGACGAACCAGCTTCGCCAGTTCATCCCATTGCTCGTTATCAATCAAATCGCCTGGTACCATCCAAGTACCACCACACGCTAAGACGGAAGAAATAGACAAGTAATCTTTA
The DNA here is from genome assembly GCF_019209835.1 of Enterovibrio paralichthyis. NCBI lineage: Bacteria > Pseudomonadati > Pseudomonadota > Gammaproteobacteria > Vibrionales > Vibrionaceae > Enterovibrio > Enterovibrio paralichthyis. Next base: position 45,668 of record NZ_JAHUTS010000018.1, read on the forward strand.
ACATTGCTTGGACTCACGCCACCAGTTGGCATGAATTTCACAGGGTAAACCGCAGATAGGGCTTTTAGCATCGCGACGCCGCCTGACGGTTCTGCCGGGAAAAACTTCAGCGTACGCAGCCCCATTTCCATGGCTTGTTCAACCAAGCTTGGGTTGTTGACACCAGGGACGATGGTCACGTTGCGCTGTTGGCAGTATTTCACTGTAGTTGGGTTAAAGCCTGGGCTCACAATAAAGTCCACGCCCGCATCAATCGCGTCATCCACTTGCGCGCTTGTCAGCACAGTTCCCGCACCAATTAACATCTCTGGGTACGCTTCGCGCATGTTTTTGATCGCTAAAGCGGCATCTTCAGTACGGAACGTCACTTCAGCACATGGCAGGCCATTTTCAATCAGCACTTGTGCCAGTTTCACTGCCTTGCCTGCGTCTTTGATCGCGATAACAGGGACTACTTTAATTTCTGAAAGTTGTTGGTTCAGATCTTTCATTTCATCGTTCCTTAGATAGTTGGCATCGCTTGGCTTGGAATGATCGCGCCGCGATGTTGAATAACCGTGCCAGCCACTTTGTGCCCAGCAAGCGCAGACTCAGCTACGCCTCCGCCTAAAATTCGTTTTGCAAGATAACCCGCGCTGAAAGAGTCACCCGCCGCCGTGGTATCCACCACAGCATCGACCTTCAAGGCCGCAATGGTGTGTTGTTGATCATTTGTCACAACAAAGCAGTCATCGGCGCCACGTTTAACGATGATCTCTTTCACTCCAAAGTTTTTCGTACGGCTAATCGCTTCGTCTTCGTGCTTATCTCCCCACAGCATGACCTCGTCATCAAAGGTCAAAAATGCCATGTCGGAAATACTGAGGATCTTTGAGTAAAAATCACGGGCTTGCTCGATGTTTGGCCAAAGCTTAGGACGGAAGTTGTTATCGAATGCGATTTTGACACCTTCTTTACGGCACTTTGTTAGCAACTCAATCAACACCTGACGACAATCATCCGAAATAATCGCCAAGCTAATGCCACTCAGGTAGATCATTTGATGTTGACAAAGATCTTTGACCAATGACTGCAATGTACGCTCACGCAGCCAGTATTTTGCCGCCGCATCATTGCGCCAGTAAAAGAAGCTGCGCTCGCCATCTTCTGCAGTTTCAATCGCATAGATGCCCGGCAATTTATCTTCTGAAAGGTAGACCATATTCGTATTGATCCCCTCTTCACGCCATGCCGTTAGCATTTCACGACTAAACGGATCATGCCCTAGCCCCGTCACATACGAAGTTTCAACGCCGTGTTGTTTGGTTAGACGAGACAAGTACACCGCGGTATTGAGCGTATCGCCGCCAAAACCTTGCTGTAGTTCGCAGTTGTGTTTTCTAAGCTCCACCATACATTCGCCGATGATAGCGACACGACTGATAGGGTTCATGGGAAGTCTCCTCAGTATTTGATGTCGCCATTATCGCAATTACAAAACCAGTCAACAATTAATTTAAAACATCGGTTCATTTATTCGTGAGCTTGATCTATCGGCTTTGTCCCTCGGCAAGGTTTTGTAACCAAGCAGAGAGTAATTGCGGCCACACCGCGACGGGTAAACCTTGTGCATCGCGAATGCCAAAACCGTGTTTGCCTTGCTCAAACAAGTGCATTTCGGTCGCGATTCCGTGCTGGCGAAGTGCTAGCCAAAACACGACGCTGTTCTCTACGCTCACGGCGGTATCGTCACTGGCATGTAAAAGAAAACAAGGCGGCATGTCTGACGTCACCTGTTTTTCTAGCGAGAATCGGGGAGGTTCAGATTCACATTCCAAATTAGCCAGTAACTCGGCACGCGAGCCCATATGTGCAATGTCGGTGTTCATACTGATCACCGGGTACATCAAAGCGCAAAAATCGGGCTTGGCAGATACACAGTCCGCCTCATCTTGAAGAGGATAAACATCCAATGCGTAACTCGTCGCTAAGCTCGCTGCAACGTGTCCGCCAGCCGAGAAACCTAACACGCCAATTGATGATAAATGAGATGCCAAAGGCAACTGGCGCACCAAGCGCATTGCTCGCTGCGCGTCTGCCAGTGGCGTCCAAGCTCCAAATTCGTGCCCTTCGTTTGGCATGCGATAGGTCATCACAAACACGGTAAAACCTGCTTGGTTCAACACGCGTGCGCTGTCCGCCCCTTCTTTATCCACCGAGACTCGCTGATAACCACCACCGGGCATCAATAAAATACCAATCCCGTTGGATTGCTCTGGTTCAAACACGACAATTTCGGGATGCGTGATGTCAAACACTGCGCGATCTGGTAACAACTCGTTCGGATTTCTTTCTTGATAACTTTGCACCAAATCGGAGGGGATTTGAGGCTCAGACCACAAAGGCAAAACGAGATGCTCAGGAAACCAAGTCTGTAGTGAAGTAATCGGCGCAACGAGCATGGCATTCTCTCCGGCTTAAAAACAAAAAAGCCAGCACAATGGCTGGCCTTAACCTATTTCCCGATAAAATGAGTGCTTAGTCTAGTAGTGACTTCACATATTGTGCAATTTCCGGCACTTGGCAGTGCGCAAAGAAACACTCTTGGAATTGCGTGCTGCCTACTGCAGTTTTCACTAGCTCTTGGTCGACAGCACGTAGACCTTCAACTACATCTTTTGCTACCGCTGATTTCACGTTGTTTAGGATAGCCGCGTTCGCTTGCTGAGGTGCCGCGCGCTCGATTGGGTAACCTTCACCACGTTTACCTGTAAACGCTTTTTCGAAGATGTAGCGAACGTTCAGTTCACCCGCCCAACCAAAACCTTTTGCAAATGCCAGAGAGACAGCGTTGCCGTTATTGATTTGGTTGAATAAGAACGCATCAGATGGCTCTAGGCAGTAACCACAAACAACGCCAGGGTGTAGGTTGCAAGACATCAATGCACCTTGGCCAGTACCACAACCGGTTACCACGAAGTCCACAGCTTTTGAGTTCAGCAGAATGCTCGCCATGATACCTAGGTGAATGTATGTTAGGTGATGGTCGTTTTCATCCGTCATACCAACGTTGAAAACATCGTGACCAAGGCCACCTGCTACAGAGTTAAGCTCACCAGCCACCATTGCGTTTTTCGCTGCTTGGCTGTTTTCCATCATTAGTGCAATTTTCATGTGTTACTCCCGCGGAAACTCCGCATTCAAATTTCAATTCTTAAACAAAATCTTTGCGCATTGGGGTGAAAGTATCGATAAGTACACCCGCTTTCAGACAAACACAGCCATGCTCAATGTTTGGCTCTTTGTACATAGTATCGCCCGTTTTGACGATTTTTTTCTCATCACCGATGGTGAATTCAAACTCACCAGAAAGCACGTAAGTCAGCTGCTCGTGCGGGTGTGAGTGCATCGCACCAATTGCACCTTCTTCAAAGTGCACTTCTACCGACATCATGTTGTCGCTGTGTGCCAGTACTTTGCGTGAAATCCCTTCGCCGAGATCTTCCATCGGAATGTCTTGGTTAAATACGAACATGGTTCACCTAATAACTTGATTGATTAATCATGGATTCTGATTGCTGACGATGTAAGCGATAAATCGTCAATAAATTCATCACGATCACGGTCATTTCTAACAGCGTTCCACCAATGGAACCCACCAGAATATTATTGGTTAGCCAGCAAGACGCGCCGAGCAAAAAGCCAATGCGCATCCTGATCCCTGACAAGCAGAACACCGAGTATGTACCAATCACCGTCCCGATAATCGGCCATAAATCACGCCATTGCTCTGCTACCCAAAAGCCACTGACTAAACTGATAACAATAAAGACAGCAGCAACTCGTTTCGACGAGACAAAAATCGCCGTGGTCGTTCTGAGCGCCGACAGAAATGCGCTCAGCGCAGAGACCATCGAACCCAGCAATAAAAAGTGGAGAAGATGATTGAGGTTAAAAATCAGCATCAAGATTTTTAGGTGCCTGTCATTCTTCTGGTAGAAGACGGAGAATCCCAAACCAAAACTAATAAACCCTAAAGCTTGCGCTAATATCGTGGTATCCACCATCACCTTCTTGCAACTCGATTAGCGCGCTAGCCAACCACCATCTACTGCGATGGTGTAACCGTTGATGTAATCCGCAGCTTTAGACGCTAGGAATACACAAGGGCCAGCTAGATCTTCTGGCGTACCCCAACGAGCAGCAGGAATACGGTCTACGATTTCTTTGTTGCGCTGTTCATCGGCACGCAATGCCGCCGTGTTGTTGGTTGCCATGTAACCCGGAGCAATCGCGTTTACGTTGATGCCGTGGCTTGCCCATTCGTTCGCCATTAGACGAGTCACACCCATTACGCCACTCTTAGACGCAGTGTAAGAAGGCACGCGAATACCGCCTTGGAAAGAAAGCATTGATGCGATGTTGATGATCTTGCCGCCTTCACCTTGCGCGATGAACTGTTTTGCAACCGCTTGAGACATAAAGAATACAGACTTCACGTTGATGTTCATTACGTCATCCCAATCTTGCTCAGAAAACTCGATGGCGTCGTTACGACGAATGATGCCCGCGTTGTTCACTAGGATATCAATGCGACCAAGTTCGGTTACTGCGCGGTCAACGATAGTTGGGATGTCGTCTAGTTTCATTAAGTTAGCGCGGATATCGACGAACTTACGGCCTTCAGCCTCTACTTTCTCAATCGTTTCTGTTGGTTCGCTGATGTTTACGCCAACAATGTCACAGCCCGCTTTTGCTAGACCAAGCGCCATACCTTGACCTAAGCCAGTGTCACAGCCAGTAACAATGGCCACTTTTCCCTCAAGGTTAAATGAATCAAGAATCATGTCGTTTTCCTCAGTAGTAGGTAATGTCGTGATTTGGCGTCTTGGCCATGCCACTTTTTATGCATGCATCCTTACCCAAAAAATAAACGTTTGCAATTTTTTTTGAAAAGGCGTTTTAAAATTATTGATTGCGATCTTGTTATTCTGGATTCTCTAATTGCGCGGTTTCATATTTTTGAAAAGGCATTTTAAAAATACTGGTTCTTAAGCTTGTCAGCGATATAATGCAGAAAACTAAGAATGAAAGGGGCAACAATGGAAAAGTCGACTCAGCCTGAAGCGGTTTCATCAGTACTTAAGGTTTTTCATATACTTCAATCGCTTGGTGAACAGAAAGCCATAGGCGTTTCAGAGCTTTCACAACGTCTAATGATGTCGAAAGCGACTACTTACCGTTTTCTGCAAACCATGAAATCGCTCGGTTACGTGTCACAAGAAGGCGAAGCAGATAAGTATTCTCTAACACTTAAGCTGTTCGAGTTGGGAGCAAAGTCGCTTGAGTACGTCGATCTGATTGAACTGGCCGACAAAGAAATGCGCCACATTTCAGAACAAACCAACGAAGCTTTGCACCTTGGTGCGCTAGATGAAAATGCCATCATTTACATCCACAAAATCGATTCTGGATACAACCTCCGTATGCAATCGCGGATTGGCCGTCGCAACCCGCTATACAGTACAGCAATTGGTAAAGTGCTACTGTCTGAGCGGGACGAAAGCTTCGTGCGTCAGGTTTTAAGCGATGTCACGTTCATTAAACATACAGAGAAAACATTAGAAAACACCGATCAAGTGCTAGAAGAATTGGCGAAAGTGCGTGATTTACACTTTGCAGAAGATAACGAAGAGCAAGAACCAGGACTTCGTTGTATCGCTGCGCCGATTTATAACCGCTTCGGTCAAATCATTGCAGGTCTGTCTATCTCATTCCCAACCATCCGTTTCGATGAGGAGAGAATGGAGTATTACGTAGGCTTGCTGCATCAAGCCAGTAAAAACATTTCTGAGCAATTGGGTTACCACAGTTATCCTGCGTAATCAGAAACAAGAGGCAGCGCGAGGCTGCTTTTCTTGACACTTTGAACAATGATGAAACGCCGGTTCATTTTAGAGGCAAACAATGGGCACATCCGCCACGCCAAACATCTTCGACTTTTTAATCAAAATCGACCCCTTTGATAAATTACCAATACTTGTGGTGGAAGGCATTGCTAACTCAGTCAAGGTGAAGTACCTCGTGCGCGGAGAAACCATTGGTTTTAGCGCCTTGTGCGATCAGCGCTACCTTTACATCATCCGAACCGGAGCTATTGAACAGCGCACGCCTAACGGCGAATTGCGCGCGCGCCTTGGCAAAGATGACCAGTTTGGTTTTACCTTCCTCGACCCACTCGAAAATGCCGAAGATGGTTACCAAGCGGAAGCGATTGAAGATTCATTACTCTATTTGATTCCCCACTCTGAGCTGAAACTGGTCAGCGAAGAGCACCCAGAGTTTGCCGACTATTTTGCCGCCCAAGCCAATGTGCGCTTGAGCTCAGCAGTAAAGTACGTTTGTCGGAAAGAAGAAAAAGGGCTATTTTTTCGCACCGTAGGCGAGATCGCCAGCGAAGACATTGCCATCGTCGATGTGAACGATTCTATCCGCAGTGTGGCACAAACCATGTGCGGCAAACAGCGCAGTTCCTGTGCCGTCGTGATGAAAGATGACGAAATTATTGGTTTAGTCACCGACCGCGATATGACGACATCAGTCGTTGCGGGTGACTTAGATACCAGTAAGCCCATTGCAGATGTCATGACGCCAAACCCTGTGTTGATCGAAGACGACGCCAAGGTGATTCAAGCCATTTCCTTGATGCTGCAATACAACATTCGCTGTTTGCCCGTTGTGCATGGCAAACAAGTGAAAGGACTTCTGACGACGACGCATTTGGTACACAACCACCGTACACAGTCTTTGTTCTTAATCGAGAAAATTAAATACACGAGCTCACTCAACGCGCTGGCGGCTTTGAAAGAAGAACGTCAATCTATCTTCCAAGCTTTGGTAGAAAGCGGTGTGAGTGCGGAAATTCAGGGTCGTGTGATGTCGATGATCATGGACGCTTTCACGCGCCGCATCATCCAGCTCAATGAGGAACTATTGGGCCCGCCGCCGTGTGATTATGCTTGGTTAGTTGCAGGCTCTCACGCCCGGAACGAAGTTCACATGCTGTCTGATCAAGACAGTGCGATTGTCCTTTCCGATGACGCCACCGAAGAACACAAACTGTACTTCACACACCTTGCGATGCGAGTATGTAACGGTTTGGCAGCTTGTGGCTACCCGCTTTGTGACGGTAAATACATGGCGGCGTCACCAAAGTGGTGCCAGCCAATTCGTCGTTGGAAAGAGTACTATCAGAGATGGGTGGCCAGTCCAGAATACAATAAGCTATTGAGCATCAGCGTGTTCCTTGAAGTGCGTGCCATTCATGGCAACCGCGAGTTTGTAGACCAAATCCAGCAACACTTACATGACTGCATTCAAAAGAATCCAAGCTTTATACCAGCGTTGGTGCGCGATGCGATTGACACTCAGCCACCACTTGGCATTTTCAATAATTTGGTGCTGGAAAAAGGCGGTGAAAACAGCAACACGTTAAACATCAAAAAGTACGCATTGAATCTGATCATCGATCTGGCGCGTATTTTCAGTCTTGCCGCTGGCGGCTCGTTAACCGGAACAGAAGAGCGTTTTCGCTACGCAGCCCAACACGGCACCTTGTCGAAAGATAGTGTCGAGAACATCATCGGCGCGTATCGCCTTATTACGCAGGTACGTTTCCGTCACCAACTTAATGCGATTCTGACTGGTACCACACCCGATAACCACATCGCCCCTAGTGATTTCAGCAGCTTTGAGCGGAAGCACTTAAAAGATGCATTTAAGATCATCAGTGAACTACAAGATGTCGCAGAATTGAAGTTTGTGAAAGGAGCGTAACCATGATCAATCGTTGGTTTAAGCGGTGGAAGACCCCACTCTCTCCCGAGCAAAAACGCAAAGCTATTCACGTTGTCGACGATTGGCCCACAGAGCTGAAAAACTATCTGCAACAACCTTTGGTTGATAACACGGCAACCTTAAAGGATCTTAGTTTCGTTGCGCTGGACTTTGAAACCACAGGTGTGGATGCGCAAGTAGATAAGATCTTATCGATTGGCGTGGTTGACCTAACGCTTGAACGAATTGATATCGCCAGCTCCAAAGAGTGGTACATTTGCCACGGACAATTCATCAAACCAGAAACAGCAAAAATTAACGGCTTAACCCCTCAAGATCTCGCTAAAGGACTGCCATTGGATGAAGGGATGAGTCGGTTGTTGGAACGCATCGCGGGCAAAGTGGTGCTCGCCCACGGATGCTGCATTGAAAAAGCCTTCATTCACGCTTACTTTTCCTCTCGCTTCCAATTAGAAGACTTTCCTGCATATTTTGTCGACACTCTGCATATCGAAAAGCTGTTTAGCTATGCTGGGAAAAGTGGTGCGCACACCAGTTATCAATTGGATGATTTGCGCCGTTACTATCATCTTCCGGAGTACTTGTCGCACTCAGCCGCCAGTGACGCTTTAGCGTGCGCGGAGTTGTTCTTGGTGCAAAGTAAAAAGATACACTACTTCCCACATTTAACGTTGGACCATTTATAAACAGAACAAGGGAAGCAATTGATGGCTACATTCACGACAGAAAGGCATTCTTTGAATTAATACAGTACTTTAGTGCAGCGTCCACACTATCTTCGGGACAGTTTTGCCCCGATTTTTGCCGTGATGACTGACATGGAGTGAAGGATGACGGATTCGTAAAGGTAGCGGTAGTCGGGCACTCTTTTCTTCAAGAGATTCAAGGTAAAAAGACAAGCGCCGAGGTAGAAGACAAAACCCGTTCCAATAAGCACCAGCAAACGGGAAGCATCGCTCCATTGGATGATATAGCCGTCTATTGCATGGATAAGGACGGTCATTGCCCCCGACAGTATGAAAGGCAAAATCATTATTTTCATTACCCTGCCAACCCTGATCGGAATCATCTTCGACAGGTATAAAATCATGCTCAGCAACACAAGATAGGCTAGGATAACGCGGCAAATCGCAAACTCGAACAATGGCAATGACGACACCATAACAACGATTGCTATCACGATCACAGAGGATACCAGCTCGTAGAGAAACTGCTTTTTGACCTGGTCAATCAAGACAAACACATCTGAAAAGACCTGGTTGAAGTTCCTTGCAAAGGTCATGACGAGGAACAGGGCAAACAAACTTGAGGTATCTGCCCATTTCTCCCCAAACACAAAGGGCACGAGCGTTTCCGAGAGGTATACGCCGCCAAAAACGACTGGCATATACAGCAGGGAGATCACCATCAAGAACTTATATATTTTGTCGACAAGTTGCTGATTATCTTCCACATAGCTGGAAAGGCCAGTGTAGAAAATCGATGTGATGGGCATGATCAGGAAATTCACCACGGTGTTGGAGGCTTCCTTGGAAAACTTATACATACCAAGGTCAGACAGCACAAAGTTCCGGCTGACAATCACGTTATCACACACGTTCTTGCTGTATGAGGCGACCCCTTTCAGCAAGATCCACTTTGAAAATGTCCATTGGTTCTGGATATCAACCACCCTGAATTTAGGCTTGTAGGCTGCAACCCGATAACTGCCAATGGCGTAGATGGCCTGATACGCAATTTCGCCCACTACCACTGCCCAATAGGTTTGATAGTAAATCGTGATAACCACGGTCAGCGTGGTCGATATCGTCTTGGTGATGGTTCGCAGGTAGGAGATGGCCGAATAGTCCAGATCTTTGAGTTTCAGGCTCACGGCCGGATTGTGTAACCCGATGAAAAATGGCGAAAGTGACATTACTTTCAGCACCATTTCCAAATCGGGGATTTTCATAAACGACGCCAGCGGGTTCGCCAGCAGGAAAATCGCTATCGCAATCAATGTCCGGGTGGAAAAATTGATGGTAAACGCAATATCAAGGTCTTCCTTTGTGACCTCTTTTTTGCGTATCAGATAGTGGTTGGTGCCCACATTGGCGATAACAGCGAAGAAGCCCTGCACCACAAAACACCCAGCGATAACACCAAAGTCATCCTTGCTCAGATACCTCGCCAGAATGAAAAACGACAGCATGCCCGCAATTTGGGTGTACCAGGTGACAAAAAGCAGCCAGTTCACTCCTTTGAAGAGTTTAACCACTTTGGTCGTCATGGCTGCTCGCCTTGTTCAGGCAGCTTTGATTTAGGCTGGGTACGGCTTAAACCTCGGGTCAACGCCCTTAGGTAGAGCACGATCAAACTGGCCTTAAACTCACAGCCTAGCGCCTGACGGATCAGCACCAGCGCCGAACGTACTTTATCGCGTTCAATCAACACGATGGCAGCGCGCGTCAGCGCATAACGGCAATGCCGCCGGACAAAAGTGAGGAACTCATTGCGATCGCTCGTCGTCATTAAACGGTTGAACAGAGTCGCCCGCATGAGCTGAACATCTAACTCGTCGGTTTTTGTGGAGACGTTGTCCTTTTTTGAACGGTCAGGCGCGTAGTGTTTACTTACTACCTTGTTGTAATAAATCACCCTGTCGGCATTAACTGACAGCCGATGGAAAAGCTCACAATCCTCTTCATAGGTGATGAGTTCGTAGAAGCTGCCGTATATTGAAAGATGGGATAACGCGTAGACTGATGCATTGAGGTGCGGAAAACCGCCATGGGTGTAAAAGTAGTTCAGGTCAATCTCGTAGCAGGAAGCTTCCCCGAGAGGTTGGGCAAACTGGTTTACGAGTTCGGGGCGAAACCAGCTATCTTTGTTCTCCTTGCCGTCGCAGAACTCTGTCTCCTGATCGGCAAAAATCACATCGGCTTTTGTTTTTTGAATAATCTCAGCGACCGCACTGAGGTAACCCTCATCGACCCACTCATCATCGTCATCGCAAAAGGCCACATACCCGCCACGCGCCAGCCCTATACCGAAGTTTCTCGCTTTTGATGGGCCAAAGCCTTCGCCAAGGCAGTTATTCAGGTTCACATGACGGATAGGCAAACCGTCGAACAGGGTTTGATACCTGGCGACATTTTCCTCCGTCGAACCATTGTTTATCACAATGACTTCTTTGTTGGCGTAAGTTTGCTGCAATACCGACTTCACCGCCCTGAGCGCAAGTTCAGGCCGGTTCGATGTCGCCATGACCACAGAGATCAATGGCTGATCTGCCGGTTGATGCGCATCACCTTTGGCGTCCATGTTAAAAATACGCCTTCATTAGCCACCCGCAGCACTCTTCAACCTTGGCATCAATAAACTCGGGCGGTATTTTTTCATGGATTTTCACGCTGTCCGCCAGCTTGTTAGTGTGTACTGGTGCCAATGCTTTGCCTTCATAGCCGACAAAGTCACTGATCCTCCCGACACTTTCGGAGATCTCGCTGGTTTTTAGCACCATCAACCTCTCTTCAGGCACGGCATCAAAAATTATCCGGTATTGCTCGGCGTACTGCTTGAGGTATGCCTCCAATGAAAACAGTCCCAACGCCTCAAGGTACTGTTCCTCTTTGCTGAATCCCGTGTGGTGTCTTGCCCAGATAAAATCCCGGTAGGGTTTCCATTCTGGCGGAGTTTTGTTCAGGTGAAAGTTAATGCGCGATTTAATCCATGACCTTGGGTCCCGGATGGTGACCAGGAATTTGGCATCAGGAAATGAAGACACCAGAAGGGGTGTAAAGTATCCCAGTGGGTGTGAAGACTCCATTTCCAGGTTGAGCCTTTTATCCCGCGCCATTAAACGCTTCGCGCACTCAGTCTCTGATAACCGACCCGACAGGTAGTCCATCACGCAGCCTGTGGTTTGTTCCACCTCGGGCTCATGGGCTGTCCGGTAGACTTTGTTGTAAATCTGCGCGATAGATGTCGTCCCTGTCTTAGCAGCGCCAATACAGTAAACGTGCGTTTTCCTGCCCCGGAGGGAGCGGACAAAATTCATCATGCTCATTTGCACACCTCCCGGCTCAGCAAAAGGTGCTTGGCTTTCTCAATTTCCGCGACGATCTGCGCCTGTTTTTGTTCCAGTATGCCCTCTTTGCTGAGCTGGAACGCACCACGTTGTGCAAGTTGTTCCAGCTTGTGTCTGACCACCTTCGCCTTGAGTTTGTCCTTAGCCTTAGCGGCCAGCGTTGACGGTGGTTCAGGCCAGATCGGCGGCATCACATCAAGTTCTGCCGTGATATCGACAGAGGAGAACCAGTCTTGCCACTTGAAGTTGAGGATTTCCGGCGATGTGCTGATAGGAAGCCAGGGAGTCCGGTACGCATCAGCCAAAATCGCGCCATGCATCGCCGAGGTGATTAGCTTTTCTGTCGCCGCGATGTCAGCCAGCACAACGCTCTCTTCATCGGAGGGAGAGATATAGTGCCAGCCCAGTGAATGGATAAAATCCCGGTACCTTGGTGAGTCGATATTCACATGCGGCATAAAGGACAATTTGTGCTTTTTGTCGCAGCTCTGTGGCCTTAGCTTGCTGATGAGCAAACCGGGATCAGAGGCCACTTTGGCTTTATCAATGCCAATTGCTTTTGCAGTCAAAAAGCCCCGCACAAAGTGGATATTCCACTGACTGTGGTGAGTCAGTTCTCCATAACCGGCGCCACTGCCCATCACGTGTATGTCCCTGTCTTTCGGCAGATTGTCATTCAATACCGTTCCGATACCGACCAACAGGCTGCCATGATGGGTATGCAGCGCGTCCCCCATCAGCTCTGGCCAAAACCAATGGTTGAGCTCATCACCGATGTTTTTCTTATTGCAGGGGTGCACGTAAATATCCATCAGTCGTCCTTAACAAAATAGCCGGGAAGAAAAGCTTCGCCCTTCTTCTGACGTAACAGGTAGTCGATGTAGGTAACCAGTGAGTGCTTGAATGCATCGTACTGGGCTTCGGACTTTACATAGGGCGTACAACCGGGTTTGACGCTGGGCGAATGCAGGGAAACGATGTACACCTCCTGCCCTACCCTGAGCTGCGCCTCCGTGACGGCCTTCATATGGGCAAAGCCAAAGCCCTCTGGCGACAGGCGGTATTTTTTAACACGCAGGATTTTCAGCAAAATGGCGGTCAGTTTATTGCTGGCCCACTTCTGGTAGTCACTCGGATTGCGGTTAAAGTGCTGTTCCACCCAGGGTAATGGGCACACAAATGAGCATGTATGGGGAATGGACGTGACCGTGTCATCGCGGGTGATTTGGTTTGAACTGAGGCTGAAATCCGGCCCTTCGTTCCGGGAAAAATCCGTATAAGCGCTGACACTCAGATCAACCTTGTAACCCAGCGAGTTCAGGATTTGGCGACTGTGCTTTCCTATCCCATATCTGCCAGCAAGATAGGTGACAGGCCGGGTTCCGGTGACGCGCTCAATCTCATCGGTCAGTGCCTTTAGCTTGGCGTATTCTTCTTCCTCTGGCAGGTTTCCAGGGAACGACTCCCGGTTGGTCACGCTGGTTGTCCCTTCCGGAATGGGCGGGTTTACCCAGGGGTGTAAGTGCGTGGCGAACTCTATCCGCTCGCCATCCAGATGCTTAAAGTGACTGACTACCCGTTTTCCATCCTCACTGGTGATAAACGGGTAGTCCATGGCGAGGGTGACGTTAGCACCGACATCGAGCAGCGCGTCCACAAAGCGGATTAACTCGGCGCCATGCGTGACCGCGGTATTGGCCGGATAAAAGCCGCCGTCCCAGTCGAACTCTTCTTCGGCATGAATGACGACACTGAACTTGGGCGTTATCACTGCAGCGCCCTCCGGTGAAGACTCATGAGGTTATCCAGCGCGACTTTGACCTTGTCGTAGCATCGCCTGATGGTCTCGACATCGCTTTCATAAGGGTCGCTGATTTCATCAAGTTCCGGGTAGCTGTTTCCCAGAAAATCCGCCGCGCAAAAGGCATGGTTTACCCGGTAACTGGCCTCCAGCATGGCGCGGTTTTTTTCATCGAAGTAGATGACAATATCCGTTTCCTGAAGATCGTACTGCGTGAGGCATTTGGACTGGTGTTGTGCGAGATCGCAGTTCAGCTGCTGCGCGGCAGTGATGGCAATGTCTGGGCTGCTCCTGCCCTCTTTATGATGGAACCCGAACGAATCCAGCGCCACGTGAACGCCTTTTTCGTCCATGTGGTCGTGAACATAACGCTCGGCAAAGGGGCTACGGATGATATTGCCGTAACAGATGAAAACGAACCGCCTGTGCGGGTTTGACTGTAATGCCGCTGTAAACCGTTTTTTCGTACGCATCCTTTGCAACTTAATCAGGAACGTTTGTTGTTTAAGCAGCGACATAAACACATTGCCGGTAAATGCCCCTACTTCTGCAAAAAAAGGTTTTGCATCATCTAAGCGTAGGCTATCGATGCTCTCTTTCGTCGACAGTACCCTGCCAATGTTCGCCAGCCTTACCGCCATGTGTCCCGATGCGGACAAGCGCCCTTCTGCGTTGGCTATCTTTTCAAACTCCCGCTTGATCTCGTAGAGGTCAGCGGTCAGGGCGCGGGCAGAGACAACGCGGGGGCTGTGGCTGTAATCCGTATTATCCGCCAATCCCAACAGGTGATTGGCGTACATCTGGGGAAAGTCGATATCTGCATATTCCGCCAGTGGCAATCCGCCCCAGACTCTCGCATTCACTTCCACGAGTATCCATTCCCCCGTTTGGGTGTTGCGCCGAAATTCGAACATCGCCAACCCGGACAGTTTTGCCTCCCTGCAAATCGCTTCCACGCCGGTTAACTGTTCAGGATCCAACGGATTGCTCTGACGGTAGGAACTGCCGCCACCCGAATCAGGTTCGGCCAAACGCCGGTAAGCAAACGCCATTTTTACCTGTCCATCCCACGAAAAAACGGAGACCCCTTCGCCTTGCCCTTCAAAGTAAGCCTCTATCAGATACTCGCCGCTGTCTTTATTGACTTCACTAAACGCCAAATAGTCAGCCTCAGATTTTACGATGACCACCTGGTTCCTTTTTTCCAGAGAAGTCATCTCAAAAGACTGCAGGGGTTTGAGTACAAACGGAGAGCCAAACTGTTGCACCAGTTGGTCATAGCTGTCGGTCTGGATCTGAATTAACTCTCCCGCTGCGACAGGCACATCGCACTTTAAGGCGATTTGCTTGGTCTTCCATTTGTCGAACAGCGCCACCAACGCTTCCTGATTGGCAATGGCGAGTTGGGTATGGGAGGGAAGTGCTGCCTTGGCATGCCAGAGCGGATAGATTGCACGCTCGTCGCAGGGAAAAATGAGGTTGTATTGGTAACGTGAAACCAGCGCGAGCACACTCGAAAGCCAGTCTCCACTGTCAAACGACTGATAGTTGTAATAAAAGCTTGCTGAAATGTACTTACTTCTCAGTGCCGGACTTTTGCGGTTGTAGCAGACTACATGCACTTTATATCCCGCCCGACCAAACGAACGGATGACAGAAAGGAAGCTGCGTGTGTCTTCGCCCAGTACAAGAACAGACAATTCATCACGCGCTATCGGATTGGTTGTTGTGTTGCTTTCTAACATCTGAATTCCTTTTCAGCGTTCCCCAAGCGGGTATGCACACGAAAAACCGATACTGGTCTGTTAACTGCCTCCTGCCCCACCACATTGAGCGGGATGATACGTCATTCAAACTTGGTCCAATGGCGTCAACCGCCCTTGAGACATACTGCGATTCACCCGTTTCAGCGTGAAACTGACGGCAGAACTTTATTTATCACAGTAAAGATAAACGCATACTCAGGTAACCGTTGTTTAAAAAGAATTAATGCGAAACTCATTATCGACACAAAAATCGCGCCACCTATGACAGCCAACGTCAAAAGATTCACCATAGGCGGGAAAGGCAATAGAGGTTCAATGCTGCTGACAGCCAACATCATGAGCCAAGCGGGAAGTACCGGTAGCAGCATGACACGCAGCAGTTTCATGGTGTCCAGAGACAGCAGAAATCGATAGAACACGGCCAACAACACGATAAACACACCGACCAGCCAGGCCCGATACTGGGTGTATGCCAGTAGCTCCAATGTCCCGTTTGCTGCCAATCCCACTAACAGCCCCACAATCAGAGAAATCATAATCAGGTCGATAATGACCAGGTACTGGATCTTTGCCTGACTGGTTAACACGGTTTGCAGGCAAATATTCAGCGGCATGGACAGCATCAGAAATCCCAGCAGACCAATGACCGGCGCGGCCTGTGTCCATTTGTCGCCCAGAAGCACCGCGGTAAAAAGATCGCTCAGTGCATAGAGACCAAATACACAAGGGATTACCAGCAAATAGGAAAGTGCCAGATAACTGAGAATACCGGTGTGAAGGGCTTTTGAGTCGTCCCTAATCTGGGTCAGTCCCGCATACATGGAGTTTGTTGCCGGAGAAATCAGTTCAGTGAAAGGCAACCAGGCAAACTCCTGACTCACTCTGTATATGCCGACATCCCCCGCCGCCAGATACCGGCCAAGCAAAAACGCATCGATGCGGGCGCGCACATAACCACTGGTCATCGACAGCAGATGCCATTGGGAAAAAGACCACTGATGGCGCCATAAATGACGCGACCAACGGGGTCTGAACGGGTGAATGAGGTAAGAGCCAATCACGGTGAGCACTTCACTGGCCACAAGACCGGCGATCAGCGCCCAGTAATTTTCCAGATACCAAGCCAGGCCAAGAGTGATGGGTAAGACGGCCAATTTTACCGATACCGAAAACTGCATGAGGGGTTTGTAGTTAAGCTCGCGCTCATACTGTACGAGCCCGACATTTTTAAACGCCCCAATCACTGGGATGAGGCTCGCAACTAGCAGCACATTGACCAATACAGGCTCATGCATAAAAGCCGCAATCTGGTGGGAAAAGAGCGCCACAATGGCGCCACACGCCCCCTTAAGGAGTATGTTCAGCGACCACGCACTGTTGAGCATTTCAGTGCTGCATTCGTCAGCTTTAATCAGGTACTTCTCAGTGCCCGCGTCGGAAAGCATGACAAAAAACGCCAGTACAATGCTGGCTAACGCAACCACACCGAAGTCTGCAGGGGCAAGCAGGCGAACCAGAAACAGGGTCGAAACCAATCCCACCAAGCGGTTTGCCCACTTGGTGAAAAGATTCCACAAATACCCAACGGCTACCCGTTTTCCCAGCGTCATGGTATGTCACTCCACTGCCGTGTTTATGCGCAGACGTGAGGCTCTGTATGGCTGTTGTTTAAAAGCATTGCTACGAATAAAACTCACGGTTCCTCTTTTTCACAATCCACTCTTTTGCAAACCGGAACTTGCCTTCAAAGGAGAGCAACATGCTGGGATGTTCGAACTGGCTGACAGAAAGCTCACCCTGCCGGTTTGAAAATGAGGCTTTGTAGCGCGCATCCCCACCCATAAAGTCATAACAGGCAATGCCTTCGTTGAGCGCCTTATCAATTAATAAGTAGTGAGACACCAAGCCGGGCTTATATTGCGCGCTGGTGTGACAATAATTGATGGCACAAAGGTAGAAATAAATGCGGTTGTTGTAGTGAAAGTTATAGATGATAGACAGCGTTTCATTGCCCGCTTTGACATGGTAAAGCTCGACAGCGCCGGATGAGATCCCTCTTTCAATGAGGCGTTCATGAAAGGTAACGAAATTGTGGTTCGCAAAACCGCTCTTTGGATGTTGTTCATTCCAACGTGCCAGATGTAAGGGTTTTGCCCGTATTAATAAGGACTTGGCCTCATCAACGGTTTGCGCCTTGTGCAGTGATATTTCACCAATCTGACGGTAATTGCGTAAGCTGCGAAGGATTTGGGATCGCGAATTTCGAGAAAGGCTTTCAAGAACTGTCTGTCCCTTACTGCGCAGTTCCGTTAAATCGATAGCGTAGTTTTTGGTTTCCCAGATTTTCCTTTTCGTTAGCCCTAACTGGCTGATGCATTGGAAGGTTTCATCAAGACTGGCACCAATGACGATGGCACCGCGCCGATCAATGGTATACACAAGGCACTCCACCATTTTCTGGCGTATTACTTCTTGCTCAGTGGTATCGAGCAAAAAATCGTTGTACTCAATCCAGATCTGGTCGTGGGAAAGGTTTCCTGTCCGGTGAAGGAAGTACTTTTCCCTGAAACTGGGAAAATGCGGGGGATTTTTAACAATGACGCCCAACCCTACCGTTTTGCCTTGTTTTCTAGCCTCTATGACCCAAAAGTCGTCCACAAAGCTGTCAAGCCAGGTTCCAATCCAGAGCCAGCTAAGAAAGAAATTGGGTTCAGCACGCTGCTCTAACTCACACCATGCCTGTTTCAACCATACAGGGCAGGGATTGGCGAAAATTTCACACGCCACATGGTGTTTAAGACGTTCTTTCAATCTCAGTCCTTGTCCATTAAGTCCATACATCCAGCCTAGAAGAGAATAAAAAAAGCTTGTCTAACGATTACCGCGACAAGCCGTCATTACAGGTATTTTTATTAAAAATTAGACAAAAGGGTCATCGAAGCGTCCAACGCCGATTTTGCCGTATGCACTTAACTAATAGCGTCTATTCTGGATCTGTCTATGAATTTTTTGGTCATGAGAAATCGTATGTCAAAAGAAATAGTTAAATTACCGAAAGGAATCGTAGTCGCTGGATTCACAATTGGATTGCTTCTTTTGCCTACGTACAGCCAAGCCAAAGATTACGTTAAAAGTGCTGAAGAGTATTTAAGCGAAAATGATGTGAGCGCGGCGGTGATCGAGCTGAAAAACGCCATTAAGGAAGACCCGCAACAAGCGCTTCCCCGATTTATGTTAGGGGAAATTCACCTCAGTGAAGGACGCTTTGCCAATGCCGAGAAAGAGTTCTCGCGTGCTCTCGAGTATGGATACGATCCCAATGTCGTTCTTCCGCTTCTTGCCCGGTCTTTGCTGAACGAAAATCAACCCCAAGGCGTGCGCCAACTTATCGATGACTATGGCACTACACCTGCCCCCAATGATCTCTACGCCATCGCAGCGATAGCTGAAGTTCGTCTGGGAGATTTAGGTGCAGCCGCTGACTATCTGAAAAAGGCCGGGGACAACACGCTCTACGCCCGGCTAGCTGAGGCCACTTACCTTTCTGCGACCAACCAATTGGATGCTGCGATCAGCGACGTGGACAGCCTGTTGAAAAACTACCCTGCCAGCAGTGATGCATGGCTGCTGAAAGGACATCTTGCGTCAGCAAAAAATGACTACGGCACAGCCTATAACAGCTACACGAAAGCCTATGAATTGGCACCGGACGCTACGCAATACAATATCTTCATTGCGAATGCCCTGGTGAACGCTCAACGGTTTGATGAGGCAGAGCCTTTGGTCGACGGCATACTCGCGATTAATAATCAGTTTCCGGCCGTCAATGAAATGAAGGCGGTGATACTGTATTCGAAGGAAGATTTCGCAGGTGCTAAAACCTATGCAGACCGTGCTTTGGTCGGCAATGATGACAGCGTAAGAGCTACCATGATCGCGGGGATT
Organism: Enterovibrio paralichthyis; assembly: GCF_019209835.1. Lineage (NCBI taxonomy): Bacteria > Pseudomonadati > Pseudomonadota > Gammaproteobacteria > Vibrionales > Vibrionaceae > Enterovibrio > Enterovibrio paralichthyis. Next base: position 65,085 of record NZ_JAHUTS010000018.1, read on the forward strand.
TCTGCAGTCAGGCTTGGGCAATATGAACAGGCTTACCAGCGTCTATCAACCATTGCCTCCGAATTGCCACGCAACCATTTGGCTAACCGCTTGCTTATCATGACGCAACTGGAGTTAGGCAATGTAAATGATGCGCTTGCCGCGTTGAATGACTATGAGAGTGCCACGCTGGACGATGCCAAATTTCTATCTCAGGCGAGTGTCGCGTTGGCAAAACTGGGAAGGAATGAAGAAGCACTGGTGCTGGCAAAACGTGCCTCGGTCTTCGAAGACAGCCGCATTGAATCGGCACTTGGGCTGGCCAAATTAGCCAACAACGAGATTTCAGGGATCGAGAATCTCCAAGCCGCTATTGATGCAGACCCTGACTCAAAAGATGCCAAGGTGGCACTGACCAACTACCTGCTTGCCCGTGGCATGCAAGATGATGCCAATACCATTGCTGACAACTGGCTGCAGAAAAATCCCAAAGACACTGTCGCGCTGATGGTAAAGGGATTGCTGTTGAAGGAAAAAGGCGACCTAAACGGAGCCCGTGATTACTTCAATCAAATCCGCGAGATCGAGCCAAGCAATGTGCAGTCGCTCGCCGCGCTCGCTGAAATAGAAAATCTCAAGAACAACAAAAAACAAGCCATTGCGCTGCTAAAGCAGGCCAAGGAAATCGCACCGACCAATTACAGCGTCAGTCATCAATACATCACGTTAAGCCATGAGTTTGGCGATCTTCCACGCGCAATGGCCACCATTGATGAACAACTCAAGGCCGATCCATTCAATGCGCAATTGAAAGTGCAAAAAGCACTTGCGCTGGTATTGAGTGGGGATAACCAAGCTGCCATCAACCTTCTGGAAGGCATTTCGGATACAGACAGGTATGCGGATGTATGGCGTTTACTGGGGAATGTGTATCTGGCATCGGACAATGTCACTGACGCCAAACGTAACTATCGCCGTCTGCTCGAAGTGACCCCCAATGACCCCAATGCCTTTCTACAGCTGATTCAATTGGCGAGCATGCAAAGCCGGATTGATGAAGGACTGGTGTTAATAGATCGCGCCCAAAAACAATTCCCCAACGACATCCGGTTTCCCATTATCAAAGCGGGCCTTTATATCAACAATGGCGAGATAGACGCGGGCCAGAAGGTATTGGATAGCTTACCGGAAGCGCTGAAAAACGCCCCATATGCTCTGCAACTTCAGGGCCGGGTCTACATTGCACAAAAGAAACTCCCAGCTGCTATCGATGCCTACACCAAACGCTACAACGCAGAGCCAAGCGTACAAACCGCGCGAGAGCTGGCGTCCGTTTATTCACTGAATGGCGACAACGAGGAAGGGGCGCAGTTTCTTGAAACCGCCATTGGTGATTTTGGGGAGAAAGCCCAACCACTGAAGATATTGCTGGCGGAGCTGCAGCTTAGAACGTCACCGCAAAAAGCGGAAAAGTCCTATAAAGCCATTTTGGCTGAAAACCCGCACAACCCTGTCGCTCTCAACAATCTCGCTTGGTTGTACATGGAACTTAACGATATCGAGCAGGCCTGTGACTACGCCAAAAAAGCCCATGACATTGCTTCCCGTAGTTATGAGATTGTGGATACGTATGGGTATTGCTTGCTCAAGAAAGGGGATACGGACAAAGCGTTAGAGCTGCTCGAAATGGCATACAGGAGCCGCCCGAACAATGCCGAAATTGCCTTACATTTTGCTGAAGGTCTGGTTTCTGTCGGCAAATATCCTCAGGCAACTGAGGTGCTCTCGGTCATAGAAACAGACGACCCTGAATTAATGAATAGCAAGATAAACCTTCATAAACAGATAGTTAAAGAATAGCGTTACGGACTATGGCTAGAATTACTATGTTGAAGCAGTTGATGGTACTTTGCCTTGCTGCGACGTTTTACTTCAACATCGCAAAAGCAGAGGATCTGCCTGCTACTGCGGCGTCAGTAGAAGCGTCTGTCGTGGGAATAGGCATCTATAACCGGCTATCCAAGCCCACATCAAAACTGATTGGGACTGGATTCGTCGTCGGAGACGGAGAGTTGGTGGCGACAAATGCCCATGTGGTTTCTGTCCCACTCAACAGTGAACAGAGAGAGCGTTTCGTTGTTTTTGTCGGCACCGGCAATACTGCCAAGAAGCGCCACGCCGATGTGGTTGAAATCGACAATGTGCATGACTTAGCACTCCTTAAAATAGAAGGCCCGCCGCTAAAACCATTGCCGCTGTCTGACAGCAAGGTGCGTATTGGCGATCCCATCGCATTCACCGGCTTTCCTCTGGGCGATATATTGGGTTTATACCCTGCCACGCATCAAGGTATTGTTGCCGGTATTCCCCCTATTGCCACACCGGCAAAAACCGCGAAAGATCTCACCATTAAGCAACTGAAGCTGCTGAAAAGAGGCTTCAAAATCTATCAGTTGGATGCAATTGCTTACCCAGGAAACAGCGGCAGCCCGGTATATAACCCAGAAACGGGTGAAGTTATTGCCATTATCAACAAGGTCTATGTGAAATCGGTGAAAGAAGCCGCACTGACCAACCCCAGCGCGATAACCTATGCCATTCCTGTCACTTTCCTGAAGAAGCTGATAGATAAGCGTTTTGGAGTACGGTGATAATCCCGGATAACCATTAAACAAAAACGCAGACCATAAAGGTCTGCGTTTTTGTTTCCCGGAATACCTGCCAACAGGTATGCAGGGTTAGACTTTGATAAGGATTAGACTTTGCGTCGGCGTAAAGCAGCTAGGCCGAGCAGCCCCAAAGCAAACACCGCTAACGATTCAGGCTCTGGCACTAGCGCCACATCCATCGCCGCCACATAGTATTGCGGGCAGTCTTGGAGACTACACCCATTGGGATAGCCTAGTTGAAACGAATCCCCGGCACTGATGTACAACGAGCCCAGCGAAAACAGACTGAAAATGCCGTTTGTCGCGTCGAACGATTCATCATCAAACAGTTGTTGGCCTATCAAGTTGCCATGGCTGGCAGATGTGAGTGTCGGTGACGCTGAAAACGTTGAGATTGAATCAGAAAGCAATCCCAGGTTGTCTCCATCAGAAAAGTTGCCGTCATGGTTGTTGTTCAGCCATACATTGTTGATGACGACATCTTTTGAAAAAGAAAACGTCAGGTACTCATTCGCTCCGGCCGCGATATTGTCGTCACTGGAAGGATTACATTGGAAGCTAAAGTTGAGCGATCCACAAACACCCAGACCTGCCGTTCCCTGATCCAGGTACGGTGAGGCCGATACCATGTTCTTTGTCGCTGTGATCGTCAAACCCAGCTCACTGAACAGTGACGAAAAAGCGCCTGTGTTCGAACTGTCCATACCTGAAGAAAATCCGCGCTCACCAATCGTGCCGATATTGGTTCCCTGACTCAGGCTCGAGTCGGCCATATCGATAAAGTCGAGTAGCAGTGCGTGGGATGGGAATGACATTGCGGTCATACTAAATAGAAGTGGTGCAGCTAATTTTCGAGTAAACATCCGGTTACCTCTCAGGGGTCCATCATTGACACCGGAAAGACAATGCAACAACGATTCCAACCCGATAGGCATATGATTTTTAGGGCTTTCACTGACCTCCATTACGCCCGTTGTAATATTTGTTGACGTGATTAGAAGCGCACATCACCGGCCGTCAATCGCGCATTTCCAACACATCTGTGAATTTTCCCCCTGCTCTTCATGCTTTTACTCGCCAGCGAAAAGCGCAAAAAAGAAACAGCCATTTCTGGCTGTTTCATCTGTCCACCTGTACGGGGGTCGGTCAACGCATTTAGGATATTGGCTTGTTTACTGCTTTTTGTTTTTACGACGATAGCCGACAAAACCCAGCATCAACATACCTGCACCCAACATAGACAGTGCAGCTGGCTCAGGCACTGCAACAATACGTCCCAGACTTAAATCCACGCTGAGAATCGAGTTATCGGTATTTTGCGTACTATCCAGGTTAAACCAAGCTTGAAACGCCCCGATTTTCGCCCAGTTGATGCTACCTGCATCACTGAAGTTATTCACGCCAACCATACGGTCATACAGCGTTGGGTTTAAAGGATCGGCCAAGCTGGTACCCAAAGTGGTCAGGTCAACAAGGTGTTCAACATAGACACCGTTGTCAGCATCGTCAGACCAAATTTTCAGCACTGCTGGCGCGGCACCGTCATTGAAAATGTCCTCAAACAGGAAATCCGTCGTACCGGTAAAGTCCATACCGCCAAGACCACCAGTATCCACACCACCTGCGAAATTACTTCCAACCTCATTACTACCGTCATAGGTGACAACGGCAAACGCCTTAACCAAGCTACCCAGCTCAACCGTTAGTCGATCACCAGATACTTGCGCAGTAATACCACTGGTGGGTGAATCACCAAACAATCCACTCGCTACTTCCTCAATGTAGAGGTCACGATAACCCCCGAGAATTGATGTATCACCTGCGGCACCAACCTGGCTGAAATCACCGCTGCCATCAACGACCTGATCGGATAGCAAAGCCTGACTGGTTGAAAAGTCATCTACAAGCTGGATCTCGCTTGCGAATGCACTGGTGCCCGCCATAAGCAACGCACATGCAGTTAACGATAATGATTTTAAGTGCTTCATACTTCCCTCTATCGACTTCATAATCAGACACGAGATGAAAGCGAACGTGCCCTTTAGTTAATACACATCACCTATAAAGCACTATTCGTACCAGCATTCGGTAAATCTTATATTTAACCAATTATCAGACAGTTATAAGGGTTAGGAATTTAACCCTCACGTCAGCCCCCCACAAAACGTAAAACTATTTGACGATTCAGGCCTTGAGTTCAAAAAGCCTTAATGCACCGAAATACATTGGGTGGCAGCACCGCAAAGCAGGGTTTAGTTTATCCCAATGTCCGGCAATGCTGGGTAGGCATCCAACCCATAGCTCTGGCGATCCGAATACAGCTCATTGCGGGCAGGAATATTGTGCTTTCCACTGTCGTAAAATGGCGAGCCAATGAAGTCGTTGTTCCGAATCTCGATATCAAAGCTGTTGTATGACGACGGGAGGCCTAGCAACACATTCTTGCGGCCGTGATCCATCAAGATAATATTGTCTTCCAGCAGAACGGAGTGCGGTACATCTGTATGCGGGCCTTCCACTGCGAACCCTATCATCTGGTAGTTCACTGAACGCGGGCCCTGCTCAATCACACTGTTTCTGACAACCAGTTCGCCACCATTTGAAATATCCAACAGGCGGCTGTCATTACCATTGAGCGAAGCAATCACGGAGAATTCGATAACGGTTTTCTTGGCGCGGGACTTCACTTCATGCCCCTGATCTTTCGAGCTCAAAATCTGACTGTAGCGGATGTTCAAGGTGTCGTTGTGACTGTAAATACCATGCGCCCGGCCAAGTTTCCCCAAACGCTCGAACCGCGAGTGGGCAATGGTCAAGTCACCCGTGCCTTTTGCTGACAAGATCCCCTGTTGGCTGTCATGGAAATAGACATTGTTCAGTGTCAGGTCACGGCCTTGCTGGCGAACACAGGCGCCATTGTTGTCAGGCACGGCAACTTGGCTGCATTCGATGTTTTCAATAGTGACAGCGTCACCATCCACCACAAATGTGGCTTTACCGTGGATTTGTGCCCCTTTGAAATGCGTTTTACCGCTCCCCTGGATTGTCACGTTATCTGCTTTGACCAGCATTCCTTTGTTATAGATACCGTTGCCGACAACCATGGTGCTGCCATCAACCAACGCTGAAGCAGCGGTGGTGACTGATGTATAGAGTTTGCCGTCTACACTGATCTGCCCATCAGGCACAGTGCTCAAATCCAGTTCTGGCTCGGGGGTCGGAACTGGTTGCAGTTCAGGCTCTTCAAATTGATCGCCTGTGCTCGGCTTGTTGGGTGAGATGGTAGGAAGAACATCCGTGCCATTAACCCCTTCATATACAGAGTCCTGCTCCCCGCATCCAGAAAGGAGCAGTGAGAAACTGAAAAATCCAACTAATAACTGTAATTTGCGTAACGTTGCCATGGGCTTGCCATCTATCCTGAATTAAAAAAACGCTATGGTGGCAGGATTTTTCGTGAATATGTCAGGACACCATGTATTGAGTGTAAATTTGGCTCAAGTACTTTTCGAGAAGAAATACTAATTAATTAACGCCACACAGCAATGAGAAATACCTAACAAAGGCACAAACTTGTCATAACCAAAAATAATTCACATAAAAACAGGAAATTATGCAAAGTACAAAAACACTGACAAACTTGTTCGCTCACCCAATGCAAATAAATAAATTCGCCGATATAAAAAGCACAATCAATCTAAATTACAAACTTTATTTAATATATTCAATTAGTTAAAGGTAACCACAAAAATAGGCACCAACAAATTCAGTATTTTCATCACCTGAATTCAAAACACCTATACTATTATCGTTAAATAGCCGGAACAAAAATTGACATAGAAAACCCTGCGTTTACAAATTGGCGACTTTTCATTTACACAAAAACAATCAAGCCATATGAAACAGCGCTTATAAAACTGAATTTAACATGCACTTGAGAATGTTATTCATGATATCCCGCGATTAAAACAGACAATAATGCAAGCAGTTGAATATAACCATCACCTCTTATTTTCCCATTTTAAGGTTTGAAGATGGATAAATATGACAACCCACTATTTGTTGATCTGGATGGCACCTTTACAAAAACAGACCTACTCTTCGAAAGTCTCATTATTGCCATTAAAAACAATCCCTTAGTCATTTTCATGTGTTTAATCTGGATATTAAAAGGAAAACAGTACCTTAAACATCAACTCTCTTTATCTACCGACGTTGACATTCGAAGCCTTCCTTTGAACCAAGAGTTTTATCACTTTTTAAAAACAGAAAAGCATCGTGGCAGACACATTGTCCTTGCGACAGGTTCTGCTGAAAGATACGCGAGAGAGATTGCCTCAAGTTACGCTGTGTTTGATGGATTCATCAGTAGCAATAACGATGTAAACCTAACCGGCAAGAGGAAACTAGAAAAAATCCAGGAAACCAATGCGGTTTTTTCTTACGCCGGAAACGAAAAAGTGGATTTTCACATCTTCCGTTCTGCAAAAGAAAAATTTTTGGTAAACCCTTCTCCTGGCACTAAAAAAAAGGCTAAACAACTCGTCATCGACAAGATATTTGATGACACTGACTCCCATTTAAAATCATGGTTTGCTCAACTTAGGATTTATCAATGGTTGAAAAATTTTCTCATTTTCGTGCCGCTTTTAGTCTCCGGTAACTTCACAAACACCCACGAAATATTCATTGTCTCTGTCGCTTTCTTTGCATTTGGTTGCCTCGCATCTTCAACCTACATCGTCAATGATTTGATTGACCTCGAATCTGATCGTCAGCATCCCGATAAGAAATTCAGACCGTTAGCTTCAGGCTTACTTTCAATAAAAGATTCGATTGCCGTTTCAGTGTTGCTTTTTATTGTGTCACTGCTTTTATCCCTATGGATAGGGCATGCTTTCGTCATAGTTGTTGCATCCTACCTATTTCTAACCATTTTCTATTCCTTCCAGCTTAAAAAATTTGTCGCCATGGATGTCATCGCACTTGCTCTGCTTTACACGCTAAGGATCCTTGCCGGCGCAAGCGCGATTGATGAAACACCGTCCTTTTGGTTGTTGGCCTTTTCAATCTTCGTGTTTCTCAGCCTGGCCTTGGTCAAACGGTGCTCTGAAATTAAAGCCATGATGAAAAGCGGGAAGACGCACACCAAAGGAAGGGATTACACGGTGGATGACTATACCGTTCTGTGTAGTTTCGGTGTCTCGTCAGCGCTTCTCGCCGTGCTTATGTTCTGTTTCTATATCAATAACAATGCGTTAAGCAACCAATACCAACAGCCCAACTTGCTTTGGCTTATCGTTCCGGCTCTCACATATTGGTTGATGCGTATGTGGATAAAAACACATCGGGGAGAAATGCATCATGACCCGATCATCTTTTCACTGAAGGACTACGGGAGCATCGTGACGATAGTCATCTCTGGTGTAGTTGCAATAGTGGCGCAAGTTTCATGAATAGCATCTCTGTCTTTCTCATTATTTGCAGTGTCACCCTGTCTGTCATTGCGCAAATACTCCTGAAATACGGCATGTCGAACCCTGTGATACAGGAGTCTTTCAAGGTCAGTTTACTGTCCGGGATTTTGTCCGTATTAGGCAGCTACTATGTCCTTGCAGGACTGGCATCTTATGTGTCGAGTGCGGCGATATGGCTGGGGGTTCTGGCCAGAGTTGATGTAAGCCGCGCCTATCCATTTGTCGGGCTGGGGTTTATTGGCACTATGCTTTTTGCCTATTGGTTTCTGAATGAGCCACTCACCCTCAGTAAGGTTTTGGGAACTCTTCTGATCGTAGTGGGCGTATTACTTATCTCTAAGTGAACGCGGACAGACGCCCTGTTTTCACCCTATTGCTACCAAGCGCCCCTGGTTGCGTTGATCGCCCAATAAATCTCAAGGACGTTATTTAGCATGAGTACCATGGTAAGAAGGCCCGCGATAATCAGGTACTTCACGGGAGACAGGTTACTGAAGAAACAAGCGACAATGACCATCAAAGGTAACATCGTATGGCCGGTATAAAGGAAGATGCTTCCCCGGTCTTGATACTGCAAATGAAAACCTATGGTTATCCCCAGCCAAATGAATGAAACGAGTAACATCGGATCTGGTTTCTTCACCAGTAGCACCAATGCGGCAGCGAGCACCGCGATAACGCTGTATGTTACGAAGACATTTTCCCCAGGACGAAAGTCCGCCATCAAAGCGTTGTTTCCAATATCTACCACTGTGTGGGAAGGTGCAAAAAACGTATAAAACAAAAACGTCGTCAGTATCGATGTAACCCCTTCTTTCTCCCCTCCCCTGACCACAGCCCAAAGTGTTTTCTGAACCACATTTACCGGGTCGGAAACAATCTCTGAGAGCGACTGATAGTAGCAAATAGAAAACAGCAGGAAGAATAAGAGGGAAAACCTCACAATGCCTGACAGCAAATACCTGGTGATGTGTGAGACGCTGAAGTCATGGCGTTTTGCCAGTACAAGGCTGGCTTCCAACACTATCACCAGCAAAAGCAGATACGTTGTGGTTCCTACCGCCATGACATAGACAATGATTTTCAGCCAGTCGACCTCCAACCGCATTGTCGCTTTCAAATCGCTCTGATAGATAGCGAAAGCACAGGTGATCCAAAAACCTGCCAGCACATAGCTATCCACAACAATGCCATTCACCAGGTATGTCGCACTGAACAACATAAAGATGCATAACAGAAAGGCCTTTGCGAAGGATTGGAAAACATCGGAAAAGATGTAGAACCCGACAGTCATCGTGCCCATGTGGAAAAGGACGCTGACAATGATGACTGCTTCTTCCGGACTAAAACCGAAAAACTGGAGTAACTCAGATGGCCATCGGTACAAATAAAGCAAGAGGTGTTTGAGGATAAGGGGGTTCACATCTGAGGCAGTTTTATATATCCATTCATCAGGTGGGTACGACAAGATTTCGACAAACCAAGCCTGGTCAAAATCAAACGCGATATTGATTTTGTTATAAAAACCTTCATTCAGTAAGTAGAAATCAACCAACAAAAAGAGCGCTAGTGACACCGGCAGGAGAACAAAAAAGAAAATTTTCTCTTCTCTGGCGAACCTTCCCATACACCCACCTCGACGTGACTTGTCCTTGTTACCCTTCCTGCTTCAGAGAGTATTTGTCGAGCAAGTAATAAAGTGTGGGACGGGTAATCCCCAAATGCTTTGCAGCGCTGGTCAGGTTTCCGTCGCAGAAGGACAAGGCTTTTACGATGGCCGCTCTCTCTGCCTTTTCCCGGGTTGTTTTCAGGTTCAGCTCAAACTGGGCGTCATCCTCATCACTCACGGCCAGCATCAAATCGTCTGCGTTGATGACTTTCCCCTCACACATGAGCGCAGCGGACTTCACTTTATTTTGCAGCTCACGGATGTTCCCCGGCCAGTCATGAGCCATCAAGGCGTTGATGGCGTCATCGCTGTAGCCACTCACTTTTTTCGAAAGCTGCTGGCTGTATTCGTTCAGAAAAACCCGGCTAAGGGCGATCACGTCATCACCACGCTCGCGAAGGGGCGGAATATCAATAACGATTTCACTGATGCGGTAGAACAAGTCCTCACGGAAGGTCTTGTCCAATACCATTTCCCTCAGGTTTTTATTTGTGGCGCAGACGATTTTGATATCAACGGAAATCGAGCTTCGTCCACCCACCCGCTCTATCACTTTGTCCTGAAGGAAGCGGAGGATTTTCGCCTGTAAGGGATAGGACATATCCCCAATCTCATCGAGAAACAGGGTACCGCCATCCGCACATTCAATCTTACCCGGCGTTGTTTTATGGGCGCCAGTAAAGGCCCCTTTTTCATAGCCAAACAACTCACTTTCCAACAGGTTCTCTGGGATAGAAGCGCAGTTGATGGCGACGAAAGGCTTGTTGTGCCGTTTGCTTCTTTTGTGGATTTCCCGCGCCACCAGATCTTTACCTGTACCACTTTCACCCAGCAACAGGGTGGTTAACTCAGTCGGCGCGACTTTGTTGATCATCGATTTGACTTTCATCACCTCGGGGCTGTTGCCAATAATGGCTGAGTCCTCTTGGTCGATGATTTCTTGCTTGGCGTTTTCCTCTTCGATGGAAGCAACGAAAAAAGCCCGGTTGATAATGACCGTAAGTTCTTCATCATTGATGGGCTTTTGGTAGAAGTCATGCGCACCGAGTTTGATTGCTTTGAGGGCGTTTTGCTTATCTTCGTTACCGGTAATGACAATCACTTTGCAACCGGGATCCAGCGCCAGCATCTGTTCAAGCGCAGCGAGACCTTCGCTGGCATTTTCCGCATCTGGAGGCAAGCCAAGATCTAAAGTGACAACGCAAGGTGAATGCCTGCGAAGCTGTGAAATAGCAGTATCCCTGTCCTTGGCGAAGATCACGTCAAAATCTGACAACGCCCATTTCAGCTGTTTCTGAATACCTACATCATCCTCGATCACGAGCAATTTATTCATTACATCTTCCTCTGGCGCGTTTCATTTCAGGTATGGCTAGATTACACCGAAGTATAGTCAAGCCCCGGTGCTTCGGGGGATGTACACATCAAAGCGGGTCCCAACTCCAGGCTTTGAATGGACATCAATGTAGCCACCTAACTGTTCGATAAACTTTTTGGCGTCATATGCGCCAATCCCCATCCCCGCATTGCCTTTGGTGGTGTCAAACGGCTTGAATAGGCGTTCTGCGATAAAGTGCTCTGACATCCCTTCCCCGTTATCTTCAATGTGTACACACACATAGTCATCATCAGCGCGCTGCGAAACCTTGACGTAGCCATGTTCCGGTGTCGCATCCTGGGCATTTTGGATGAGGTGCGTGAAGACATTTTTAAGCCGCTCCCGGTCAGCCAGGATCACAAACCTCTCACTCCCGCTGATATCGCAATGCGGTTGGGGCGCTTTGCTCATACGTTCATTGCACGCACTCATGACGATTTCCCCAACATCTGCGTTCTCGTTGGGTCGCTCGTGAATGGAATGCTTCCTGAGGTGCATCAGCACCTTACCCAATCTGGATCCCGCTGAATCAATGGTCACAAACACATCATCGATAAACTCCGGGTTATCCCGGTGTTTTAGTCCATTTTTAGAGAGCAGTTCGAGTTGCGCCAGCACGTTTTTTAAATCATGAACGAGAAAAGTCGACATTTGATTGAACGCATCAAACTGCTGGTTTTCCGCTATCTTCAGGCTGTTGATATGGGATTCCAAATAGACGGCCAATTGTTGGCTAATCACCCACATCAGATCCCTGTCCTCCCAGTTAAAGGAGGTTGAGCTGGTCAGGTTTGAAAGAAAACAGACAAACCGGATGTTGTCCGCCCCAAAGATTGGAACAATAAATTTAATGTCATCAACATCTGTTATCGCCTCTCGAGAGTATGCAAAAGGCGTTGATGCGCCGCCCCGCTGCAACTCTTGAATATCGACTATCCAGTGGTGTTCAAGGGCGTTGCTTGCAAGCTCAAACAGCACGGCATGGGTGTTTCTTTCAGGCAGCTTTACCTGTGCTTTCTCCACCCAACGCCGCCCATCCAGCGCATACAGCCCCCCTTTTTCACAGCCAAAGGGGGTCATCATCGCTTGAAGTGCAACAGAGAAGGCAGACGCTTTACTGTCTTCTAGGATGGATGAAAAACGCATCCACTCTTCCCGGTAGTCGTATTTGTTTTCATAAAAGTGTTTGGCGATAAGTACTTTTAAATGGCTTCGCAAGGATTCAGACAAAAACAGAGTCGCCAGCACAACACCGCTCAGTGAAAGGAAAATGTATTGCGCGACGTTGCTCCACCCTCCCCCCAAATAGCGAATGAGATAACCTGTCATCGCCATCAGCAACAGATATCCCCCGGATGCCACTAACAGCGTGCTATGGAAAATCACATCCCTTGAAACATACACCCGTATCGCCCAGTACTTAATTCGCCTTACGGACATCAGAACAAGTGGCGCAGCAATCAGGGCGACCCAGCCTCGACCGTACAGGAGCGTGGCATCAAAACCTTGCGTAAGTAATGCATCTGAAAAATAGACCAAATCGTAGGTGTAGATCAGCCCAATACCCAGACACAACGGCTTTATCATCCAGCGCTGTCCGGGATCGGTGCGACGGTAAAGCTGCTCCAGCAACCAGAGAATCATCACCGCCTGGAGTAAATGAAAAGCGGGAATAAAGGACTGCAGGGGCCAAACACCGAGCCCGGTAATGAGCTCACCAAGAATGGCTAGTACAAACAGTGCGACCAGCAGGCTACTGGCCACATTTTGGCGCAAATGACTCAGTAAGGCGGTGTCCTGCAGCAGTATTTTCGCAAGTACCACACCCCACATAACCGTCTGCAGCGAATCAAGAACCAGCGCATCCAGCTCAATAACGCCGTTGTACATTTGCACTGCATAGTTTGTTGCGGTCACCGCGGTGGCCGCAAAAGCACCTGTCAGGAATACCCTTGATTGAGAACGGGTCTTTGCCAGCCAAATCAACACAATGAAAAGTGTGTAGGCGGCCGCGGCCAGTCCATAACCAATGATCCCTAACCAGGTATCCAAAATATGTGTCCTTGTCGGCAGTAAATCTTTAACGGGGTAACGCGGCGTTGCCCTCAAGTTGGGTTTATCGGTAACAACCTGGGCACATTAACAAACTGCGCTGCTGAGCCCTTTCCAGCCCCGCAGCGTTTTCCACTCTATTGGCGGTAAAACTCCCGGTACCAGGTGACAAAATCAGACACCCCCTCTTTGACCGTGACCTTAGGTTTGTAACCAACGGCAGCAAACAAGTCAGTGGTGTCCGCGTAGGTTTGATAGACATCACCGGGCTGCATCTCGCGGAACTCTTTCATTGCTTGCTTGCCCAACGCTTCTTCCAGGGACGTAATAAAATCCATCAGGTTTATCGGTGCCCCGTGCCCAATATTGTAAAGGGCATACGGCGCTGAGCTTCTGGCAGGGTTTGACGTTTCGACAGACCAGTTTTCATCGGTTGTTGGTACCGCATCGGCAATTCTTACAACGCCTTCAACGATGTCATTGATGTGGGTGAAGTCCCGCCACATATCACCGTGGTTGTTGATCTGAAGCGGCTGTCCTTCGAGTATTTTTTTGGTGAATATAAAAGGTGCCATGTCTGGCCGCCCCCACGCACCATACACAGTGAAAAAGCGCAGACCGGTCGTAGGAAGACCATAGAGATGTGAATAGCAATGTGCCATCACCTCATTGGCTTTTTTGGTTGCTGCATACAGCGAGATGGGATGGTCGACGCGGTCTTGCGTGGAAAACGGCGTCTTGTTATTCAATCCATATACAGAGCTGGAGGACGCATACACGAGATGCTGTACATTGTGATGCCGGCATCCTTCGATGATATTTACGAACCCAACCAGATTCGAGTCCACATAGCTGTGGGGATTTTCCAGGGAATACCTCACACCGGCCTGGGCAGCAAGGTGAATAACACGGTCAAAGTTTTCGTTGGCAAACAAGGCGGCCATACCGGGTCTGTCTGCGATATCCAATGGAAGAAATCGAAAGTCCGGGTGTGCAATGCGGTCCAGACGCGCTCTTTTCAGATCCACATCGTAGTAATCGTTTAGATCATCAATGCCGACGACTTCATGTCCGTCAGCATTCAATCTCTCAACCGTTGCACTACCAATAAAGCCAGCAGCCCCAGACACCAGATACTTCATTTTCTCTACCTTCCTTGGCTGTCACAGTTACTTACGCCTTCTTTGTTGAAGTGTAGTCTGCGTTTTCAACATCACAAAAACGCTATCACCTTAAGTCAATACATCAGCAAAAGTGAGACGCAAGGCGCGCACTCGTGCCCTCTGGAATGCGCCATTCTCTTGCTTTTACGTTTATGTCAGGTGCCGTGTTTCTGCTGTATGAGCGCAGTAACATCAGACGAACGGCAAAGATTTACGGGTGATAAAAAGAAGACGGGAGGCGAAAAGTGAGGAGTCACAATTGAGTATTCAGGGCACTCTGGATTTGGCTGGTATGGCCGTTTGCTGAGAGAGCATCTGACCTTAGTTCTCATTACGTTTACCTAAATATCAATATTGACACTAAATTTAGGCGGTAACGTTCGATGTGGTGAAATTCGTTCATGGCGCTGATACAAAAAGCAAGGTTGTTTGCGTTTCCAGAGACTCAACGCTGGCAATTACAGCTTGTAATTGCCAACGCTTCTTACAATGGAAAGCTGCTTAAGCTTGGCTCTGGGGTGTTCGGATATTCATCACAATGGATGGATACCTGATAACGTTAAAGCAACCTGCGTCGAGTTCAATCAAGCACAACCCCTCCTGCCTACTTGGCAATTACAAGCTGTAATCGTCGTTGAGCTGTGGTCACGAAGACCACGATACTCACTGTTTCGGATATTCAGTCACTGCCAAACAAGTCGCGGGTATAGACCTTATCGGCGACATCGGAGAGCTCTTCCGACATACGATTGGAAACAATCACATCAGATCGGACTTTGAAAGTATCCAAATCCGTAATGACTTCTGAACGGAAAAACTCTTTGTCCTCCAACACAGGTTCATACACCACTACTTCAATCCCTTTGGATTTCAGCCGCTTCATAATGCCCTGAATGGAGGAGGCACGGAAGTTGTCAGAACCTGACTTCATGATCAGTCGGTAAATCCCAACGACTCTGGGTTTCTTACTCAGAATGGAGTCTGCGATAAAATCCTTTCGAGTCGTATTGGCATCAACGATGGCACGGATCATGTTGTTTGGTACTTTTTGATAATTAGCCAACAACTGTTTGGTATCTTTTGGCAAACAGTATCCCCCATAGCCAAACGAAGGGTTGTTGTAATGGTCGCCAATGCGTGGGTCAAGACATACCCCTTCTATGATTTGGCGCGCATTCAGCCCATGAGCCTCAGCATAAGAGTCCAGTTCATTGAAGTAGGCAACACGCATCGCGAGGTAAGTATTGGAAAATAATTTAACGGCTTCCGCCTCTGTCGAGTTGGTAAAAAGCACGTCGATTTCTTTTTTTTCTGCGGCATCCACTAACAACTTGGCAAAGGTTTCTGCACGCGCACTTCGCTCGCCCACAATGATTCGCGATGGATAAAGGTTGTCGTATAACGCTTTACCTTCACGCAGGAATTCTGGAGAAAACATGATGTTCTCGATACCAAATTCCTCTTTGATTTTTTGTGTATAGCCGACCGGAACCGTGGACTTTATCACCATCACGGCCGCCGGATTGATAGACATCACATCCCGGATAACAGACTCAACTGAAGAGGTGTTAAAGAAGTTGGTATAGACATCATAATCTGTTGGGGTGGCAATGATGACAAAGTCGGCGTCCTTGTAGGCGCTTTCTTTGTCCAAGGTTGCGGTAAAATTTAAAGATTTGTTGGCAAGAAAATGTTCAATCTCTTTATCTGATATTGGAGACTCGCCACGACTGAGCATTTGAATCCGTTTGTCTACGATATCAACGGCAATCACTTCATGATTTTGAGCCAGTAGTACTGCGTTGGATAAGCCTACGTATCCCGTCCCTGCGACAGCAATTTTCATAGCGCCCCACTTGTTTTTTAAAGCCTATCTTTAGCGTAGGCCTTGTTTTCTGGATCGCAGTATTAATTGGCAAGATGACATTTAGTTTCTCGGAATGTGAAATTTGTCTAACCGATGAAAAAGGGAAGCAGGTTATTCAGTGCGTTAGGTGCAACGTAGCGAAATGCGAAATATTACAAGCAACTCATGACAACACTTTCACTGTCTTCTTTTGTGTAGTACTGGCAATTACAAGCTGTAATTGCCATCGTCTGAGCAGATCTAACTAATGCAAAAGAGGGTAAACTTTGGCGAAAAAAAATGGCACCTTTAAAAGATGCCATTTCTCAACGGGGAGGGGACTTAGCGCTCCAGACGCTCTTTAATCATCTCGAGGATATCGTCGACCAGAGCTACGTTTAAACGAGACAGCTCAATGGTTACCTTACGATCTGAACGTGTATAACGCGCATACTTAAATGGGCTATCAAAGTCTGCCAAAGTCACAGGAGCGGGCTTTTCTGGTTTAGCTGGCTTCTCAAACGCACTGTCAAATGCCTTTAGGATATATTCAGTCACCTCATCTTTGGTCACCGAGTGCACATTGGCAAGGGACACTGATACTGCCGAAACAACTTGTGAAACAATAGCCTCACGCTGTGCTTCCGGTGTAGAAAACACGTGTTTATGCAGAGTCTTGAAATCAGCAATCGCAATGTCATTCACACTTGGATACAGCTCAACCAAAGAGATAGGAATTTCACCGGCTTTGACCGCATCAGAAATTTTTCGCTCAGACACCTGATACAACGCGGCCAACTCTTTTTGATTAAGGCCGTCGTTCTGTTTCGTCGCAATCAGTTCAAGACCAAATTCATAAAGGCTGTGCTCTTTCACCGTCTTTTGAATTTCCCGCGCCAACGCTTTTGCATCACTGCCAATGACATTATCTTTGGTCACAAGTGCACGCAGGCCACGTTTCAGTTCCAGCGCAGACAATCGACGACGCGAGCCATCCAGGAACTCATATTGTCCGTCAGGATGTAGCTTAACAATCACCGGTAAATATTGGTTGCGCTTTAAAGAGCGGGTAAGGGCAGCACGCGCTGTCGCCGTGTTCAATTGTTGATTACGGCCATTGATCTCTTCATCAACAAAACTGTTGTTCAGCAGCGTTTCGTAGCTTAATTCCGTTTCGTGGAAGGTAGCGACCAGACCACTTTGCATTTTCCACTCTAATGTCGCCACGCTCTCAGCGGCACTTTCTGCATCTTTAGCAGACGGGGCAGCAGCTGGGGAAGATTGCATAAACCGATCGCGACCCAAGGGTTTGAAAGCTTTCTTTGACATTTATTTTTCCTCGTCAGAGCGAATATATTCAATGCTGCTCATTAGGGAACGAGCGAATTTATACGTCGCCTTTTTCGCATTTGTCAGCGCTGAAATACTGCCTGGATATGTCTCCGGGTTGGCGGAGATAGTGGTGTCAAACGTTTCACCGCAACGTTCGAAACCATCAAGACGCGGCAGTTTTTCATCCAGCATGTTTCCACCAAAAATTTCCTTCGCAATTTCTGTGATTTGCAAATGGTCTTTTTTCTCTGTCATGACTTTCGTCATGTAACCAAGGTTGATGGGTTTTGGTCTCGGTGTGCCGGACTCCTGTAGCTTGGCATATAAATCAGGCAGTCGAATAAGGTATTTGCACGTACTGTGGAAATCCACCTGAGAGGGTGGGATAGGGGTAAGCAATAGATCTGCCGCGCCCAGAGTATTCAACAGACAAGAGTCAAGGTGGGGACCACAGTCCACAAAGACCAGATCATAATCATCAGCCAATCGATCGATCACATTCTCGCGCAATACACTGTACTTGGCCTGACCTGGCAGGTGTTCCTCACACAGGTTTTCCCATTCGGACGCAATGAATGCATCGTCAATAGACGACACCATGACATCTACGCCAGATACCGAAGACTCTGTAATAAAACTTTCTTTGAGCACGCTGGCAGGAAGGTCATTTAGCATGGCCTGGATAGCTGTGGTCTGCACATCGCCGTAGCTCAGTGAATGTGCCAGGAACATTGTCGCAGAGCTTTGTGGATCAATGTCGATAACCAAAATTCGTAGGTCATCTTTAATAAGATCAGGATGCGTACGTAGAGCATGAGCCAGGTTAACGGTACTGACTGTTTTAGACACCCCACCTTTCAGGTTGCCAACAAAGAGTGTAAACCCACCTTTAAAACGTTCACGGTAGGTTGGGACCCCTCGATGGCGGTAAATCGCGCGGATATCATCGTGGGAAAACACATCCACATCAATACCGCCATATTTGCGTTTAGGAAAAACGTAACCCGCTGCCTTCATATCGATCACAGCTTGTTTTACGATGGCTTTTGACAGCATGGGTAATTCAGCCAACTTAGACTTGGTCAACATCTCGTTAAATTTACCAATGCCGAATTCTTCTTTCCCTGAGGAGATGAAGACGCTCATGTCTTCGAGTTTTTGAGCTGCTTTAACAGAAACTCTATCGATATTAGAAAAATCCTGAGTCATCCTACAAATCCTTGAGCAATCAACTTTTGGGGGATAATGCCACTAAAGTGGAATGTTAGCGTCAAAACCTAAGTATTTCACTATTTATTTGTGGATATTTCCACTTATCAAGCGGCT
This sequence comes from Enterovibrio paralichthyis, assembly GCF_019209835.1. NCBI lineage: Bacteria > Pseudomonadati > Pseudomonadota > Gammaproteobacteria > Vibrionales > Vibrionaceae > Enterovibrio > Enterovibrio paralichthyis. The sequence continues at coordinate 83,976 of NZ_JAHUTS010000018.1, forward strand.
TCACTTGTTGGTTCACAAACACGATAGAAACAATGCCCACTTAGGTTTGATTGTTTATAGTGATACGCATGGGTCTGATGTCAAAGGCCATGTACAACAGGCCTGATGAATTCGGCACGTGGCGATACTGATGTTTTATAGAAAGAAAAAGACCTGATTAGATCTCATCCCAAAGATAAGTAATAAGATATGTATAAGATCTATTTAAGATGGAAGATGATAAGATAGGGATGTTTATCTTATTGTTTTATAAGATTTAAATGTAATTCTTTTAACCCGTTCAGATCGCTATTCCTGCCTTGTTGATCATTTCTTCACTGTGGTTGATCTGATTTACACGCTCTCAGATCATCAATTTCACTCTCTTAGATCTATATTTCATCCGTATAGATCAAGCGTTGTGGATATCTGATGATGGTTAAATGATTCTATATCATTGATTTTAAATAGATACCCTTCATTTTTGTATTCCTTGCTCTCACCAGAGACGCTGAATGACCTGTGTATATGATCTCCTTGAGTTGAAAAGAGATTGGCGGGATTAACATGCTGATCTAAGTGAGTAAAAGAAATTGTAGCCTTTTCCCGCTCAAAGTCAGCCGCGTGGCAGCCGTTCGATTAAGCTATTTCACTCGATCAGATCTGTTCGAAGGACCCAGTGGCTAATTCCACTCGCAGAGATCAAATCATCGATGCTATTTTCAGCAATAAAGCCCCCATTTCCACTCTTTCAGATCGAGATACTGAATTCCACTTTTTCAGATCGCCATTTGGCTACCTATTCCATGCATTCAGATCGGATTCCACTTTTACAGATCAGATTCCTGTCAGTCAGATCGCAAAACTACCCCTAGATATCGTATTTTTTGATCTAAAAGAGTGGGAATCAGCTTGTGATGATATAAGTGAGTGGAAAAATGTGCTGTATAGCGCGTATTTTGATCTGTATGAGTGAAAATGTTGGGTGTGATCTGATCTGTGCGACAGGATAAATAGGTGAAGCGCCTAAATTTGATCTCTGCGAGTGAAATTGTACATTGAGGCGCCTAGTTCACGACCGAGTGGTAGCCTAGTTTGGCCGGAAAGACAGCGACAAACTTGTGTTGCTCTGATCTAAACGAGTGGAAATGTTTATCTTGTCACATAATCTGATCTGCGCAAGGGGAGAATGGTGCTGTTCTGGGTGAAAATTCATCGTTTTCTGATCTGGAAGAGTGAAGAAATCATCTTCCGATGATCTGTACGAGTGAAAAATAAAGCGTAGCTCTCTGCTGTCGTTTTTCTACCAAAAGGGGAGGGGGTGCCACTAACAACTTGTATTCCCCTGTATTTAAACGCGTCCAATACGACATCATTGATATAAACGAGTGGAAAAACATGCGAATTAGGCTATTTGATGTTATAAACGAGTGGAATTCATTACCCACTGATCTGATATAAACGAGTGGAATAGCCTGTGGTTGAAGTGAGCTGAGTACAACATGGAACTACGCTTTATCCTGCAAATACTGCAACGTATCGGCTTACTGAGTGCTGCAAACGTTGAAGACCTAAAAGACATGGATCGCGCCTTACTGACATGGGTGTCTAACAATGTGTCAGTGGTCGATATCGTGGCCATTGAGAGCAGCCCTGAACCTGTGCGTATCTACGCCGACTGGATTAATCAGTTTCGTGCGGCTGGCGTTGCCGAGCAAGTCGCAGAGCCGGAGCCGAATACGGTGTCTGAGGCGGTAGTGAGCGACGTGGGAGCAGAACTTCTGGATTCTGTACCTGAGATAGATGGCTTCTCACACAAGGTATTATATAACCAGAAAGTGCCTCACAGTCATGAGCTGGTTCCGCGTTCTTTCTTTGGTTTGCCGATTTTCTCTACCAATGACCCAGGTACCAGCTTCGAACACATCGATCGCCGCTCCATGAAGTACATCTTAGACACACTGGATTTGAATATTCAGGAGCCGGAGATCTTGGGGGTCACCTTAGACCCAAGATTCGATGCTCTGCTGTTTCGTGCCATATTGTCCCGCCTGCGCGGGGCGCCGCATGATGATTTTGAACTGAGGAATGAGCTGGGTGGTATCACGCAGGAAGGGCGCATGTATTCCGTTGAGTACCGCTCCTTGATTGATACAGACAAGTACTCCGAGAACACGTTGCGTTCACCGCAGTTTGTCGAAATGGTAGATCGCAGCTGTAAACGTATATCCCAGTTCCGTTTGGCCTATAAAGTGGAAGAGGGTAAAGAGCGCATGGCACGCTACATGCCGTTCTTCAGCCACCTGCAATTTAATATCACCACGCAGAAAATCGAATTTATCGGCACCAATCTGATCCCACAGTTGTTCCGTGACGATAAAACGCTCAGTTTGAATACCCGGACCCTAAACCTTTCCAACGGTAAATTGGAAAGCTCATTGCTGTACTACCTGACATCATTGCCTCGTGGCTATGTGAGGGAGCGGCGGGTTCCTCTGAAGCAGCCGGTTCCTATCATCGCGTTGTTGACCCGTTGCTACCCGGATATTTCACCGGCAAAACTGGAGAAAGACTATCCGCGGATCGAGCGGGTGAAAATTGCTATGCAATCGCTCAGGGATAAGGCATTGATCGCCTACACCATGACGGGCAGGGGCAAAAAAACCCTGTTTTCAGATGTTGAACACTATTGTGAGATGACCGATCCCGAGTTTTCTGCGCTTGAAGCCCTGGTGCAACGTCCTGTGAAAACCGGTAACACGCTGAAGCATTTTCTGGACGCACAAAACGCACCGCGTCGAAGCAGTGACGAACAGCGTTTGGCATTTGGAGAGAAACTCATCCCATCGGCACTGGCGTTAATTGACGATAGTACTGAAGAGAGCCTGGTGGATTCTTTCCGTGGTGTCGTTAAGCCTAAACTGCAACTGCTAAGAAAATACGCAGAGATCGTAGGCGATGGGCGCATGATTGATGTTGTCGACCGTGTTATGGATATTCGCTCGCGATAGCGGCTCTTTGAAATTAACCTCCTATCATAAAAGGCCTAGTTTGGCTTTGCTGCGAACTTAACGAAAGATCCTGTTTTATCTACCCATGGTTTCTGTGCTCGTAAAACAGGATTGGCCATAGCACGTTACCGGTTTTTTGTGCACTATAACTTTAAATGTCTGATGAATTTAGGATTAAACTGAGCACTTCTCTGGCGAAAAAAGTGCTTTATTGGCAACTGTAATCTCACATCCATCGAGGCTTAGGCTTGATTTTGTCCTATTAACCCGCAAAATGCCCACTTTAGCCCTCTGATTGAGTCATCAATGACAAAAAAACTCACCATATTGGATATCGCAAAACTGGCTGGCGTTGGTAAGTCAACGGTTTCCCGTGTGTTGAATAACGATCATCGAGTTAAAGACGAGACCCGTACGCTTGTTCAATCAGTGATTGCCCAACATGGGTTTTCCCCTTCAAAGTCCGCGCAGTCCATGCGGGCTCGCCGATCACGTTTGATAGGCGTTATTGTCGCGAGACTGGACTCAAGTGCGGAAAATGTAGCCGTGAGTGGGATTCTATCTGCGCTGTATGCACAAGGTTACGATGCCGCCATCATGGAAAGTCAATTCGATGTCGATCTCACCGCTGAGCATATTGAAGTTCTTAAACGTCGAAATGCTGACGGCGTTATCATGTTTGGATTTTCGGAATTTGACGTTGCCCAACTTTCTCCCTTTGAAGGTCGATGTGTGGTGATGGCGGTAGATACAGACAGATTCAGCTCAGTCAGTTATGACAACTGGGGTGCCGTCGAACAGCTGATGACTCACTTCCATGGAAAGGGTTTTAGACATATCAGCTATCTTGGTGTGACCCCAAAGGATTTAACAACAGGTAAAGTACGTCTCGACAGCTACCTGAGTTTTTGCGAATCCCACGATCTTACCCCTGTCTGGAACATCGCTGAAGTGTCGTTAGACAGTGGCTATCAGGTGACGGACTCCCTCATTCGTCCTGAAACGCAGGCTGTGGTTTGCGCATCAGACACATTGGCACTTGGGGCTGGCAAGCGCCTCCAGGACATTGGTCGCACAGACATCCGTATTGGCGGTATTGGCAACCACCAACTGCTTCGATTTGTCTTTCCGCAATCCATCAGTGTGGATTTAGGCTACCGTCAAGCAGGTAACGCCGCCGCTAAACAGTTACTCGCCCAAATAGAAAACCAAGATAAAACAAAGCATTGCCACTTTCTTCAACCAAGCAAGTTGCTGATAACTGAATAATTCCAGTCGCGTTCACTCGCTATTCATTTCGAATACTTTGTGAGCTAAATCCTGTTTTGGGAATGTTCCCAATGGCACTTTACTAAAGCCTGATATATTTTTGGGAACGGTTCTAATATTGGGCGTGAATAGTAAAACGCAGGGATAAGACTATGAGTAACATTACAGCAAGTGGAGTAGACGACCTTATTCGTCTAGTCGGCGGACGAGACAATATCGCGACTGTCAGTCATTGTTTAACGAGGCTTAGATTCGTTCTAAACGAAACGGATAAAGCAGACGCCAAAGCCATTGAGAAATTGCCTATGGTGAAAGGTTGCTTTACCAACGCAGGGCAGTTTCAGGTGGTGATAGGAACGGATGTTGATCAAGCATTCAAGCTACTGGAGCAGCAAGCAGGCATTAAGGGTGAATCGAAAGAAGCGGCGAAGAAAGCTGCCCGGCAGAATATGAACCTTCTAGAGCGTGCTATTTCTCATCTTGCAGAAATATTTGTTCCGCTGCTACCCGCTATTATCACTGGTGGTTTGATCCTCGGTTTTCGCAACGTGATTGGCGATGTAGAAATGTTCGGCGGTAAAACCTTGATAGAAACCAACGAGTTCTGGGCAACCACACACAGCTTTTTGTGGTTAATCGGTGAGGCTGTGTTTTTCTTCCTTCCAGTCGGTATTTGCTGGTCTACTGTCAACAAGCTCGGCGGCACCCCAATACTGGGGATTGTCTTAGGGGTAACCTTGGTATCCCCCCAATTGATGAATGCTTACCTCATCGGCACTCAAGAGCCGGAAGTCTGGGATTTTGGGGTATTTGCCATCGAACAGGTGGGCTATCAGGCACAGGTTATTCCTGCGATTTTCGCCGGTATTGCTCTCGCGTTTATTGAAACACATCTAAAACGCATTATTCCTTCATACCTTTATCTCGTTGTGGTGCCGTTTCTTGCGCTGACTAGTGCTGTGATTTTAGCGCATAGCATCATTGGTCCGGTTGGTCGTGAAATTGGCAGTGGTGTTGCCTTTTTAGCGCGCTCTGCAATGACCGGAGATTATGCATTTATCGGTGCAGCTATTTTTGGATTCCTCTATTCACCTCTTGTTATCACTGGTGTGCATCACACAACGAATGCGGTTGACCTTCAGCTCATGCAGGAAATGGGAGGGACACCAATTTGGCCGATTGTCGCACTGTCCAACATGGCACAAGCTTCGGCGGTATTGGGCATCATCATCATCAGCAAGAAAAAGAATGAGCGAGAGATATCCGTACCTGCAGCAATCTCCGCATACCTCGGTGTAACTGAACCTGCTATGTACGGCATCAATCTTAAATATCGCTTCCCAATGCTGTCAGCAATGATTGGTGCGTCGATGGCGGCGGCCTTGTGTGGGTTTGCAGGTGTCATGGCCAACGGCATTGGTGTGGGTGGATTGCCGGCTATTTTATCTATCCAAAGTCAGTACTGGGGCGTGTATGGCATTGCAATGCTGATCGCTATTTTTGTACCTCTGTTACTGACAATCATGGCCTACAAGCGTCAGGAACGAACAGGGAAACTGGCACTGGCGTGAATTAGAATCCAATGAAAACAACGAGGAAAGTAATGTTAGAGAACAATGAGTGGTGGCGTTCAGCCACCATTTATCAGATTTATCCGAAAAGTTTTTGCGACACAACAGGTTCGGGCACAGGAGATATCAGAGGTATTATCAGTAAGCTGGATTACCTCTGTTATCTGGGTGTTGATGCAATTTGGATCACTCCTATCTATGTGTCGCCGCAGATAGATAATGGCTACGATGTTTCTGATTTCTGTGCCATCTCGCCTGAATACGGCACCATGGATGACTTTGATAAGCTTCTGCAAGAAGCGCATCAACGAGGATTACGTGTGATCATGGACATGGTGTTTAACCATACTTCAACTGAACATTCCTGGTTTAAATCGGCTCTTGAATCAAAAGACAGTCAGTATCGGGATTTTTACATATGGCGAGATCCAGTCGATGGGCATCCTCCCAACAATTGGCAGTCCAAGTTTGGAAACAGCGCCTGGGAGTATGAAGCAAATTCTGGCCAGTACTACCTGCATCTATTTGCGAAAGAGCAGGCTGATTTAAACTGGGAGAACCCGGCTGTTCGGCAAGAAATCAAGAACGTCATGCAGTTCTGGGCTGAAAAAGGCGTTGATGGATTTCGACTTGATGTCATCAACTTAATCTCCAAGCAGCAGGATTTTCCAGATGATCATGCCGGTGACGGAAGACGCTTTTACACTGATGGCCCTAGGGTTCATGAATACTTGCAGGAGATGAGCCAGGATATCTTCCAGCGATACGGCGTTGTTACTGTCGGTGAAATGTCATCCACCTCAGAAGAGCACTGCCGCCAGTATTCAGCACCGTCTGGCAAAGAGCTCTCTATGGTGTTCAATTTTCATCATTTAAAAGTCGATTATCCACACGGTGAAAAGTGGCAGTTGGGCGCGTTCGACTTTCTTCAACTCAAGGCAATCTTTCGGGACTGGCAGCAAGGGCTTTATCGTCAGGGCTGGAATGCTCTTTTCTGGTGTAATCACGACCAGCCCAGAATTGTCAGCCGTTTTGGTTGCGACAAGCAGTACCGTGTTGAATCTGCGAAAATGCTGGCGACCGTGATCCACCTGATGCAGGGAACACCTTATATCTATCAGGGCGAAGAACTGGGCATGACAAATCCCTGCTTTCAAGATATTCACGATTACCGAGATGTAGAAAGCCTAAACGCCTATCGCATGCTGATTGACAAAGGCGTTCCCAAAGGTGAAGTGTTAGAAATATTAAGTGCAAGATCACGGGATAATTCGCGCACTCCTATGCATTGGGACAACACAGAGTACGCCGGTTTTTCAAAAGTAAAACCATGGATAAGCCTTGCGAAAAACGCGGGTGATATAAATGTAAAAATGTCGATGGAAGATAAAGATTCCGTCTTAAATCACTACCGTCATTTAATAAGGCTTAGAAAGTCAGTAAAAGTCATTATTGATGGCGATTATGTAGACTTACTCCCTCATCATCCAGACGTCCTTTTTTATCGTCGAAGGAATGAAGATAACGAACTCATTGTATTAAGCAACTTCAAGCCTCACACTGTTAGTGTCGAGGATTTTGGTGTGGACATGAGTGCTGGGAAAATTCTCATTCATAACTATAACGATGATTTACATGTATCAAGTTTATTATCATTAAAATTAAGGCCATTCGAAAGCATCGCGATTCTGTTTTAGTCAAAACGTAAATACAGACAAAAACATTCAAATCTTATGATTCTGCACTAATAAAAATGGCGCTCTATCAATTGTTGGATGAGTGAGCGCCAGCTTTCCTTTCTTATCATTAAAGCCATGTTTACCTTGTTTGATTTATCAAGGTGAAGCTATTATATCCTTTAATAACATGCACTTATGGGTTTTATAATGAGGTTCCATTTTTAACTTTCACTTAATGTAACATCGCGTGTATTAAATTCCATTCAGTCGATGTTTTTCTTGTCTGAAAATTTAAACTCATCCATTTTTTTTCAAAAGTCATCACTGTTATGATTGTGAATATAATATTTTTTAAATTCTGATATAACAGATTTTTATGGCGTATTTAGAAGCGAGTTTTCTAGACGTGTCTTGAATTGTGTTCATCAAAAATAGGATCGCATAGATTCAGGTCTCTAAATAAATTGAAGTTATTTTAAGTTGATTTTAAATCATGAAAGAAGAGCCTAAAAAATCATGCATTCAATAGGATTTAGATTTTAAGTGTAATGGATGGGAATGTTGAAATAGGTCTATTTTTTAAATTTAAAGTGGAAGTCATGCTAATTAAAGAATATTGCCATTGTTAACTTTGTACGAGCATGTAAGAGCAAAGAAAATAACAAGGAGTAAGGTATGAAAAAACTAAACTATTTGGCTCTTGCTGTTGCATGCGCGATATCTAGTACTGCTGTGTCAGCTGTCGAGTTTACTGGTTATGCTCGGGCCGGTACCGCGATTAGCGGTGATGGTTCTGGCGACCAATCATTTGCAAAAAATGCCCTCGGCCGGCTGGGCAACGAAGGTGACAATTACTATGAGTTTGGCTTTGTCCAGATGCTACAAGAAGGTGAGCAAAATTGGCAACTCACCGCAATGTTGTCGAAAGGAGATGATGGCATCAGCAGTTGGGAAACTGATGTCTCGGATGGCGATGATTCAGTCAATGTGCCTCAGTTTTACGTCACTGCCTCCGGTCTATTTGAATCAGCACCAGAGGCCGTACTTTGGGGAGGGAAACGCTTCTATCAGCGCAAAGATGTCCATATCACGGATTTCTTCTTTCTCAATAATTCTGGAACGGGCGGTGGCATTGAAAACATCCCTGTCGGTGAACAAAAGCTTTCTCTAGCATTTATTCAAGATGGCAAAACGGATAACTCTACTGGCTACTTGGTCGATGCGCGTCTGGCGGATATACCGCTTTGGGACAACGCCACCTTGGAACTGATAGGGGTGTATAACTTTGCTACCGAGCAAGATGAAAAAGACGAAGTATCAGATGACGGTATTTTTGTGACAGCTGTAGTCCACCAAAATCTTGAAAATGGCTTCAACCAAACAGCTTTCCAGTACGGTACAGCCGGCTACGGTGATCAGCTTGCCAATTTTGGGCAGGGACCTGGTTATGCGCGCGGAAACAGTGCTCAAAATGAGGCGAGTGGATTTCGGATCATTAACTGGGGTGTTGTCAGCTTTGGTGATGCATGGGAAATGGGGCACCAGCTTTCTTATCACCGAGGTATTGACCTGATTAACGGCAAAGGCGACTCGGATTTGTTCTCGGTCGTGGTGCGACCCATGTACAAGTGGAGTGATACACAGAGAACCATCGCTGAAGCTGGTTACTTCTCGAAAACCCAAGATGGAGAACAGGATCAAGGTGGAAGTAAGTTCACCCTTGCGCAGGCGTGGGCGATGGGTGATGGATTCTGGGCAAGACCAGAGATTCGGCTCTATGGAAGCTACATCACTGATAGGGACGGGGATACTTTCGGTAGTAAAGGAGATTCAGAATTCGTCACAGGCGTACAAATGGAAGTTTGGTTCTGATTGTTTACTGCTTTCAAGCTGCCAACAGCCTTATTGTTGCCTCCCGCAACTAAGGCTTTGTTCATCAATGTTGAGTTCCCCCCATTCATTGATGTTTTGAGCCGTATCTTGGCTCGGAGCCGTTCTCAATTGTCTTATCGCAATATTGTGCTACGCTAAATTGGGAACGGTTCCAATCTTTTTTGGAACTAAGAAGATGAGTGTCACATTGCTTCACACGTTTTTATTGGTAGAGGAATACCAATACGTTACGGCCATTTTTCGCTTAGCCCATTAAGCGAATACGCATGATTGGTAGGGACAGGCACCGTGGACAGTAGGAACAAACTGAAATCATTAGCAATGCAACCTTTGCTCGATCTGGGTTGTATAAGATGCTTTGTTACGATTGCGCACTTAGGATCTGTCACAGCAGCGGCAAAGAACATGGCACTGTCTCAAGCAGCAGCTTCGCTCCAACTAAAAAGGCTGGAAGATGTTGTGGGTGCCAAGCTGGTAAAGCGGACATCCCATGGCGTGAGCCTCACCCCGGCAGGTGCGAGATTTCTTCCCCATTCCCTCAGGCTACTGGAAACCAACCGCGACG
>NZ_JAHUTS010000019.1:0-91293 GCF_019209835.1 Enterovibrio paralichthyis
CGAAATAACAAGGCCGATAGTGGATGATTAGGCTCCAAGCTGAAAGTAAACCACCTCCGCAGCCATTTATTGGTGTGGTCTACAGAGGATTATGTCTTTTTAGAGGGGAAAATCCCTAGAACCCCACAATGGAACGATTGTGCTCGACTCATTTCAAATTGCATTATTTATTATAATTCCGCGTTACTATCGGCATTTTTACAAATCCAAGAGAGGAACGGTAGGCAAGATGTGGTTGATGTTATTTCTCGGCTTTCACCTGTTGCTTGGCAACACATTAATCTAAATGGGGAATATGCCTTTAATAAAGACCGCAAAGAAATCGACTTAGCTGGTTTACTTAGTGATGTAGAATCAATAAGTTAAAGAATGCCATCTGTTTGTATTTCTAATTCAAAAGGTACTGCGCATCAAAGTGCCATTAAAAATTGGAGGTGTTGATATTCTATATGCTTGATATATACAAGCTAACATTGATAGAAAACAGATAAGCTAACAAGTTTTTAGTCGAGCCATGAACTGTTCTATAATTGTTCTAATTGCAAAACTCTTCAATTTGGTTTGTTACTAGATTTAAAAATACTTTTCTATGCTCGATTTTAGTAAGTAGCAGCTTTTGGATGTCTTCAGGAACTTTTCTTTCTCCTGCATCTATTGCCATTAGTAATGGCTTGATATCAACTACAAGAAGACCTGCCGCCCTTGCTGCTCGAATGAACTTTAATCTCTTTAATGCACATAAGCCGTAAAGTGAATGGCCTGACTTAGTTTTTTCTTCGCAGTGTACTAAGTTCTCAAGAACATAATTTCTTACCGTATGGACAGATGTTTGTGCAGCTAGTGCCAGTTGAGAAATACTCAAAGGAAAATCCAACGCATCATCATCACTACTAATGAACTTATTGATGTCAGGTATCTCTGTCAAAAAACTGACTTCACCAACAGGAATGTTTTCAACCTTAGATTTAATCATGATTTAGCATGCTTCCAATTTGTGTTGTTAATGGAATGCCTTAAGATATCTTGATTACATTCAATCAATTGGCACTCCATTAACATTTCTGTAAGTACATTACCGTTAAATGATTACCCTGCGCAGCAAGATAGCTCTTTAACGTCTTTGCTAAAGGTTTGAGCGCATAACTTCAATCCTTCAACCATCGTCAAATACGGAAATAGTTGACCTGCCAATTCTTCGACTGTCATTTTATTATGAATAGCAAGAGCCGCACTTTGAATCAGTTCTCCGCCTTCATGGGCTAAAATTTGTGCGCCTATCAGTTTTCCCGTGGATTCTTCAGCTACCAACTTGATAAAACCATCCGTTTCAAAATTTGCTAAAGCTCTTGGTACGTTTTCCATATCAAGTACACGACTTATCGTATTTATTCCTACCGCTGAAGCTTGTACTTCGGTTAGACCTACCGTAGCAACTTGTGGGTCGGTGAATATAACAGCAGGCATGGTAGATAAGTCGAGTTGCGCATTTCCACCTGTCATATTAATTCCAGCCCTACTTCCGGCAGCAGCAGCAACATAAACAAATTGTGGCATATTGGAGCAATCTCCAGCGGCATAAATGTTAGCTGTTGATGTTTCCATCATACTATTAACAACAATGGCACCACTTTTATCTGTTTCAACACCAACATTTTCTAAACCAAGCTTTCCAGTATTTGCATGGCGACCCGTAGAGATAAGCAATTTTTCAGCGATTAATGTTCCTTCGTTAGTTTCCAATGAAAAACCATTGCTATCATAAGAAACATGACTTGCTTGCGTATTATTAAGTACCCTAATACCTTCTTTTTCAAAGCACTCTGCCAGTTTTTCACCTAATAACGGATCTTCAGCATATAAAAGGGTATGTCTGGCTAGAATTGTCACACGGCTACCTAAACGGGCATAAGCTTGCGCAATTTCCAGAGCAACAACGGAGGAGCCGATGACAACTAGACTACTCGGTAACTCTTCTGCAAATAAGGCTTCTGTTGATGTCCAATAAGGTGTATCAACTAAACCCTTAATTGGCGGAATGCTTGGTGTAGAGCCTGTTGCAATTAAAATGCGATCTGCAACCAGCTCTTCTTCACTACCATCAGACTTGTGAACTAGCAAGGTATTTTGATTTTTAAAACGTGCATAACCTTTAAGTAAAGATAGCGCGGGATTACTCTCTAAAATACGTTGATATTTAGCATCGCGTAGTTCTTCGACGCGAGCGTTTTGCTGATGTGCTAATAAGGAGCGGCTAAGTTGTGGCTGAATATTTTCTAAACCATCAAACGGGTTAGTACGTTGCTGATGCGCTAATTGCGCAGCACGGATCAATATTTTTGAAGGAACACAGCCGACATTTACACAGCAACCTCCGATTACATCGGCTCCTTCAATGATAGTAACTCTTGCTCCGCCTTCTGCTGCTTTAATCGCACTGGCAAAGGCCCCTGAACCACTACCAATAATGGCTACATGTAATTGTTCTGGCTGGATGTCATTTGACGAGCAACAACTATTCGTTGACATATTTTATTCCTCTAAAAAAGTTAAGCGGTACAAGTTTCATCATCACAGCGTTTATTCGCAGGAGAAACCATGTCCCAAATTGATACAGCAACCATTAGTCCTAGCCCCGTATAAGTAACGTATGAACTCCACCCGTACTGGAACCAAGGGTATAAAGAGAGTAAAACCAAAATGGGGCCAATTGAACCGATAAAACTACGGTACCATTGACGATGGCTAAACCAGCCTAAGATATTCATTGCCAGCGCTAATACTGCAAACAGTGGTAACAACGTATTGATAAATACCCCTTCCCACTGACTAAGAAATCCCATCCCAATTGCCGCACCAAGACTAGCTATCGCGGGAAAACACATGGCGCATCCCATTGCCGAAACAAGTGCACCTATAGAGCCTGCTTTATCTCCGATACGCGTAACTAGTTCTAAGGGGCTAAACATTACTTATTTTCACTTTTTAAATTTGAAGGGTAGCCAGCGTTGGTAGTCGCTGCAATTAATGCATTGATGTTGGTTTTAGTGTCATCAAAAGAAACAACAGCTAGCTTAGGCTTGTAGGTAACTTTCGCATTTTCAACGCCATCAACATTTTCTAATGACTTTTTAACTGTGATTGGACATGTCGCACAGTTCATCGTTGGCACTTCCAGTGTAACTGTTTTTACTTCAGCAAAAGCACCAAAACTAGAAAGTGAAAGCAGTGCGGTTAATAATAATTTTTTCATAATTAGCTCCAAATTTTAAAATGTTATAAATTTCTTGATCTGTATATTAAGCAAACAAAAGTATCCAATAATTACTGGTCACTAAAATTGTCGCAACTATAGCGCTCAGCCAGAAAATGACTTTTCGTTGTTGCTGTTTCTTAGGAATTGCACAGGCCGTTCCCGGCTCACACTCTTCTACAGGACGGTAAATTTTCCAACCTGAGTAGCCAAACAACAACACTACAAATGCGATAAATAATGGCCTATAGGGTTCAAATGCAGTTAAATTACCAATCCATGAGCCACTTACCCCAAGTAATAACAGGAGCAAAGGACCTACACAGCATACGCCTGCGCCTAATGCTGCTATGATGCCTCCTATCATTGGAAGGTTTGATTTTTTTTGATTCATATAGATACCTCATTAAGTGATAATGCAAGTGTATTGCATGTACCTAAGTACGGAGTCAAGGGTGATTTATAAAAAATTTATCTTTGATAATCTGCTACGACAGATACGGGGAATAAGCTAACTTGAATTAAGGCGCAGAAGTAAAATTGGATATGCTGTTTTAGTGGGAAATGGTAGTTAAGTGAATCATTTACTTCGGTTGCAACGAATCAATTATTGGGCAGTGGCTATCGTCATCATTATTTTGGCATTGTCCTAAATGTTCTTCCAAAGCGTGTTCTAACAACAACAAGTCAGCCATCTTTTTTTGTACTGCGATCAGTTTTTTATTAGCTAATTCTTGTACTTTACTACATGGACTATCGTTTAACGCAAGTAACCCTTCAATCTCATTTAGCGTAAAACCTAATTCTTGAGAACGCTTGATAAAATGTATTCTATTTACCGTTTCTTTCGGGTAATGTCTATAGCCCTGCATAGGCTTTGGTGGTTGTTTAATTAAGCCTTTGCGTTCATAAAAGCGAATTGTTTCGACATTTACACTCAGTTCTTTAGCCAACATACTTATGGTTCGTTTAGACACGTTATCAATTACCTTACTGACTTTTTGTTTACTTACTTTATATCTAATTAAAGTGATCTGATTTAATGGCACCGCACACTTTTGTGAAGGATAATTAGTCCAACAACAAAGGTGTGAAAATGACCCAACGAAGAAAACCTAGAAAATATACTGATGAGTTCAGAGAAGAAGCTGTAAAGCTAGTCACTGAACAAGGTTACAGTGTTACTGAAGCAGCCAAATCATTAGGCATAACAACTAAGCTGCTTTACAACTGGAAAGACAAACTAGCCAAGCAAACTTCAGGCGAAGCATTAAGCAAAGATGAGAGAGCTGAACTGGTTAAGCTCAGAAAAGAGAATAAACGCTTACAGATGGAGCGTGAGATCTTAAAAAAGGCGAGTGCCTTCTTTGCGAAAGAAATGAAATAAAGTTCGAATATATTAAAGAGCAGCAATGGCGCTTTCCAATTAGCGTTTTGTGCGAGGTTCTAGAAGTGAGTCGGTCAGCCTATTACGCATGGCTGAGGCGACCAGCCAAGATTATTAGTGTTGAAGAGTTAATGCTTTATCGTCGCATGAAGAGGTTATTTGATGATAGCCGCAGTAGTGCTGGTGCCAGAACCTTAATGAAGTTGCTACGCAAAGAAGGCTTTAAAATTGGTATTTGTCGGGTTAAGAGCTTGATGAAAAAGCTCGGTTTAGTCGTTAAACAGCGAGTGGCTTATAAAGTGACGACTATGCGCAAACATAGCCATGCGGTTGCTGATAACTTATTGAAGCGCCAATTCAATCCAGCCAGAGCAAATCAGGCGTGGGCGGGTGATATCACCTATCTAAGAACGCATCAAGGCTGGATGTACCTAGCTGTTGTGATGGATTTGCATTCTCGCCGTATTATTGGCTGGGCGTTGAGTAAACGCATGACGGTTGATTTAACCATGAGAGCGATGCAAATGGCTATCAACCTGCGTCAACCCAAAGCAGGCTTGATCTTCCATAGCGACAGAGGCTCACAATACACCAGTAAGCGTTTTCAATCATTGCTATGGAGCAATCGAATTACGCCATCAATGAGTGGTTGTGGAGCATGTTTAGATAATGCTGTGGTTGAAAGGTTTTTCGGCAGCTTGAAAAATGAATGGCTATTAAATGTTTACCATTTAACCAGAGAAAGCATGAAAACTGATGTAGAGAAATACATCAAATACTACAACTCAGTTCGGCTTCATACTTCATTAAATGATATGTCGCCAATTGAGTTTGAAAGTGTAAGGAAAAAGTGTGCGGCCTAGCTTGACCAGATCACATGTCTGACACATCAAAATCAAGCACTGGAAGCATCGAGTCGAGATTCATCTTTTTTTGAAGAGCTGAGGATTCCAACAAACCAAACTCTTCACCATTATGATACTGAAATTGGTATTTTTTAGGCTCACTAGCAATGTCAACTAAGCGCCGTAACTCACCTGAGTTACCAGCGTAATAAAGATATCCAGCCTGACTAAAAGGGTCGAACTTCTTAATGTCGCAAAATGCAATGTAAGTCTTTAAGGCGCTTAATTTAACTACTAGAGACCATGCATTGGTTTCATTTTTCTTCTCTTGATCAACCCATCTTTTTAGCTTTTGCATTCTTTCCAGTCGAGAGGGTTTAGCTAATGGTTTTTTGGGATCACACTGTTCATGACACCAATAAATAAAATTGTGTCTTGTGCTGTTTAGCACCCCTTCTGGCCGTATATCAACGATCAAATCTAATGAAGTAACATTTTTCTTAGTAATCGGCGGAGCGGGTGATTTATTTTGATTTCTCGATGCTGCTAATCGACTTTTTGCCATATCATCACCTCAGCGATTGTTGTGCGAATTGATTTTTACGCTGAGCGAATTCCAACCATGTTTTATTGTCATTCATGTAGTTAACGTATTTTTGAGTGGTAGAGGTGCTTTCATGCCCCATCAAATCAGCCAGCTCCTGTAACAAAGCCTCGAAGGGCTTACCTGTTTCCATATGTTTGCTGTACAGCCAGTCGGTTGCGAAAGTGGCTCGTAAGTCATGAGGGGCAAAATAAATATCAAGCCCACAGTGTGTCAAATCATTGCGGATAGTTTCCACATACTTTTGAATGGTGTTTGGAGCGTAGATATTGCCATTCGATTTAACGAATAAGTGGTTATGGCGAAGTAATCCTTTTTCAATAGCCTTCTTCCTCGCCTTACTTAACTTGTACTCGTACAACAGATCCATGACACTGGCTGGGATTTCAATTGTTCTGTTTTTTTTGAACTTGGTTAAGCAACCGTTAATATTCTCACCAATTTGCACCTTAACTACTTTAGCTTTTGGCTTGTCCACGACAGAGGCAGGAAATGTTATTAATTCCTCCAATCTCAATCCCGTTTCAGTTTTTAAGTACACCATTAGGGCTTTAGTGTCAGATGAATTTTCAATATCAAGGTGTTTATAAAGCTCTTGTTTTTCATCTTCACGAAGTGGGTTAAGCTCTCGAATATCAGCATCTTGAGGTTTTTTTATGTTCTTAAATGGTCTAGTGAGACCTGTGGTGTATACAATAATTTCCTTACTGTGACTGCGATTGAGATGTGAGAGCATTTCATGTTGTGCTCTGTTTCCTTTGTTGCTTATGCGAACAGTCTTTGCCTTAAACTCAAATGGTCGAAAGGTTTTGCTGATTGAAATGATCCGCTGGCGATGAAGGAAGATGAAGTAATTGACAACTTTCAAAACATAGTTAGAGGCTGTACTTGGAGAACCACCGACTTTTCCAGTTTCATCCTTGGTATAAAGGTTTTCCAATAAATAGTCTCGATATCTCACGATTGGACTTTCCTCTACCTTCTCGGTGCAGTCATATATTGTTAACGGAGGTTTTTCATCAACCAGAAGGCCAGTCCTTGGGTGTGTATGTTCGGGGATTTCCGTGCTCAACCACCGATAGAAGCTCAATAACGCAACTGCATGGGATTGAATCGTCTTATCGGAGGATATATCTGGATCTGCCAACAAAGAGTGAAGATATAGATTCACTGGCACCACATTGATACCATCGGGGTCTATTAAAATTGGAAGTTTATGAGCAAATGGTTTTGAGTTGTCCCTAACGTCATGGATGATCTCGCCACTGTCAGGGTGTGGCCTACTTATAAATGAGGGATATTTCTCCGTACTAATCCACATAAGACAATAGTCAAAGCCGAAGTCATCTGGAAACGACCTATTTTGTTCAATCACATTAACACCTAAATCATCCGTTATTCACACTGCTAAGCCTTCCCCCAGGGGGTTACGCGTTCATACATCTACTTTTTCAAGATATTTCTTAACCAATAGTAAAAATTGTAACCACCCCTCATCTCGACGTCTAATTTATACAACCTGAAACATTACAACATGTGATGTCTAAAGTATTTCCCAACTGTAAGCGCATAGTTGGACGAGAATGCCAAAATGCCATGGCGCTGCATTTCAGCTTTGATTTGAAAGACGGGTACGCCCATTTTAATACCGAGTAACTTAGCTTCACGCGACCGTGCAACCACGCAGCCGTCATTGTTGGACAGCACCACAATCGGCGTATCTTTTAAATCAGGACGAAACAGCTTCTCACAACTGGCGTAAAAGTTGTTGCAGTCCACCAAGGCAAATACTGGCATGGGATAGTCACGACTTACGGCGTATGTTTCGCACCACATTGGTGACCACACCAAATATCTCTAACTCTGTCCCTTCAGGAATATGAATGGGCTCATACACCTGGTTTCTTGGGATCAGCATGACGCACGGCCTTAGTTGAAGCTCCTTTACCGTGAGTTCACCATGGATGCCAGCGATGACAATGTCACCGTGTTCGGCTTGGACAGAGCGATCAACCACCAGAATATCATCTGGGTGAATCCCGGCATCAATCATTGAATCACCTTCAACACGCACAAAGAACGTTGCAGCCGGTCGCTTGATGCACAGCTCGTTGAGGTCGAGCGTTTGCTCAACATAATCCTGCGCTGGATTCCCATATGAACTCATTCTGCCCATATCTTGTCAGCTCTCTGTAGAAATTGAGGCGCTACTGAGTTCCTCCAGCGCCAAGTCGATATAGTCGCGGAGGAGGGCGCTCAATTCAGTAGGACTCCTGCCGTGTCTGAGTTCGATAGCAATGTCCTTGAGATTGGACCGTAGCGATTCAACGGCAAGCTTTGCTTTAATCAGGTCTAAGGTACTTCCAAACCTCGCCACTTCCTCGAAAGCCAAGTGAATATACGGTTCAAGACTACTGATCGAAGTATGCCCCGTGTACTCTTGAACCTTTCTCTTGAGGGTCTCACCATCCAGGAGAGCACGCCGAAAATCGTCCCCATTTTCGAATTCATGTTGCTCAATCAAAGCCACAAAAAGCTTGGTAATGAATCTATGCCGGAACATGTGTGCGCAGGCTTGCTCTTCGATCTTGGCAGCCTTGGCAAGCAGCAGTAGTTCATTCGTCAGCGTCTCGGTAGCGAGCCTTAGTCCACTACTTTCCGAAATCAGCAGATAGCCCAAGTCACTAGCGCTACCGATGGTCTTCTTAATGATCCGGTGTCGGAACTTTTCGATGAAATTTACGATCAATTCAAGGTCCATTTTGGAAACCGGCAAGTATCTGTACTCTTCCCTTCCTCCCGAGCGCTTGGCGGTGAAGACCTTGAGAACAGGCTCTTGCTTCATCTTCCTCGCGTTATAGATGTCTTCGACTCTGATGTTCGCGATCTCAACTCGCCTTGCCCCAGTAATCTCCAAAAGCTTGACCAGAATGAAACGCCGTCTTCTCTGATAGGTCGTCGTGCTCACATCCGGAATCACTTCGATCAGTTTTGCGATATTTGTAGAATTGATAGGTAAGCGCCGTGTTGGAGGCTCGGGGTTAGGAAAGGAATGGTGATGCCAATAGGTATGGACTATCTGCTTTCTCTGACCAGCCAGCTTGAACTCCTTCGTCTCAGCCCTGATCGTTCCTGCGGCGCCGACGAACGACGGTTCTAGATAGAGTTCTCCAACGAATCCTAAAAAGCCGAGGCAGGTTCTCCCTATGTTTGCCACATGGGCTGCTCTCCGTTTTCTCTGCTCTGGTTTTCGTGGATCCATTTCTCCTTGGAGCGTTCTGATGAATAGTGAAAAGCGAGAATCAGTCAACCCTATGAATGAGTAGTTGTTGTTAAAGCAAAAGCGAATAAGGTGTGAAAGAAGCTTGGCATATTGAGTAAGTGTCCCACCGCCTTCCTTACGGGAAAGTCCACGCTCAAAACAGTGCAGCATATATAGGTTCGCCTCGGTGCACGGCCTGCCATCGGGCCAACAGAGAAGCGGAATGTTATCAGCTCTGACGCTGAGGACGTGGCTATTTCGATCAACCCCGTAAGGTAATCGGAAAACATCGCTCGTTAGATTATAGAGTTTCTCATCCTTCGGCATTGGACGGGCTCTCATGTAAAGGCGTCTGAGGCCGCTTGCTTAATGAGAACATTAAAAGCAGCTCTCTACGGCGCTTTTTGAAAAGGATCAGATCTGCCGGGTCTGGGCATTTCTCGGCAAACTGTTGGGCGAGTGTTACTGATTCTCTAAAAACATTCGTAACCAGTGCGATTTCATCCCACAACTGAGAGATGGTCCTTTCCTGAGCCTTAATCTTATCTTTGAGGTCCTGCTTGGTTATAGAGGACGATGAAGGCTTGACTACGGTTGAATCGTGAATAGCTTTTGCGGCCTGGCGTCTCAGGTGATCAATAGTCGTAAACCCACCAGGGAGTATGTCATTCGCTCTGTTCTTAAGCGTATTGAGAGACATAGGAGAAATAAAAGCTTCGCTAACCGCCAGCTTTGCAAGTCCACTTTGGCTCTTCAAAGCGATCAAAAGTGT
The DNA here is from genome assembly GCF_019209835.1 of Enterovibrio paralichthyis. NCBI lineage: Bacteria > Pseudomonadati > Pseudomonadota > Gammaproteobacteria > Vibrionales > Vibrionaceae > Enterovibrio > Enterovibrio paralichthyis. The sequence goes on from NZ_JAHUTS010000019.1 coordinate 10,121, forward strand.
TATGTTTTCTTGATGCTCGGCGGGTGAGTGAATAATCGATTCGAGATACTCAACGCGAGAAAGAACAGATCTGTTGCTAATCTCAAGCTGAGCAGACACCTGCCGTGATGCTTTCTTCATGAATTTTCTCCGGTGATTTTAAAGAGGATCTCATGGCGCTTTCCTGTCGGTGTGTCGAAGAAGACTGGCTCTATCTTTAGCAACCCTTCCATCATTAGGTCTTCGATATAGTCTGCGACTTCATCCGACTGCATGATGGAAAATGATGACAATCCGTAACGCTCACGTAGGAGATTACCCAGATCTTCTGTGTTGCTCTGCCCTATGAGAAGTGCATCAGATGCGTATTCGGCACCGATTCTTCGCAACACCTCTCCTGGAACGGTCTCTGTGATGTAGTGATAAACATGCTCGACATTCGTATGACCCAAAAACCACCGAAGTGTGTCTAGGCCGCCAAATCCGCCGGCCCAGAAGAATGTCATAGCGAAGAAGCGTCTAAGTTGATGGGTACGAATGTAATAACGATGCCCAGTAGCGTCCTGTTGGACTTCGAAATAGTCAGAAAAGCGGTTTAGCACCTTGGCCGCGTCTACTGAACCCATCGCAGACAGGCCAACTTCGCGATAATGAGGCTTGCTGAACAGCCTATCTGAAATCGTAACTGAACTAAGCAAGGAGAGCTTCTGACGAAGATCACCCAAGCTCAGAATGCACCGGGCCGCGACATTGGGAATGGGACGAAGGACCTGTTCACGAGTCTTGCCGAAGTTCCGTTTCCGCAAGTCAAACTGTAAATAATAGCCATGGGACTTCTTAACAAGGCAGGTATCTGCCTTAAGATCCCTAAGCTCTCCAGAACGTCTGGCACTAAGCGCAGCGAGTATTATCCAGATGGCACCATAAAGTACCTCAATTAGCTGGAGCAGTCCCTCATTCTCTCTGAACCGCTTAAAAAACAGAGCGCTACCGCCTCCACGGTTCTGCCCGCGAAAATCTGCCGAGAGATCCCAGATACTTACTCCGATGTCTCGCAACCTCTTTGGGATCAGCTCTATCGTTTCAGATTGGGTCAAATCCCCGATGGCACATCCACGTGCATCAGCCTCTCGCGCCAAGGCCAGATAACCATCGATAAGGACCTGACCCAAATCTAAGTAGAACTCCACTGCGTTCCGAAACGATGAAAATACGACGTCCCGAGGCAGCGACCGGTAACGCCCGGTGCCCTTCATCTTAAGTTGCCCGAGGAAAGCTCTATTATCCAAGGCTGTTAGCGAAAGATGGTTGATATGGTCCAGCCCACAGAGCTTAAGGAGTTCCATCCGTTTAAGCGATTGTCGGTAGAAATCAACCCCAGCCTCAGAGGGAAGTGGATCATCATACAGAACCATGGACGAAACCATGGGATACTCTCTAAAGGTCTTCTCGGATGGGCTAAAGTGGAGCTCGTCCAGCACCAGCCCCCGGAATTTAGGCGTCACTAAAGTTCGCTCATGATAAATTTCAGAGTAGATACTGTTTGGAGAAACTTGATGACTAAAAAATGAATGCCCATGACTACCCGCCTTAATCGGTATGCGTTTGTAGTTTCCGTTGATCCACAGAAAAATCCTAGCCGCAACAATCTCCGACTCTGATAAGCCAAGGTTGCTCTCATCTACATCATCAACAATAGCGATTCCAGGAACCTTTGATAGAACGTACTGTGTCTCCAGCTTCGTAACCTGATGGCTGTTGAGGCGAAGGAAACGCTGTAGCTCTTCACGCGCAGCGTAGAGATTGTTCTTAGCGTACTGATCAGTAGCCAACACAGCCATGAACTCAGTTATGTCATGCGGCGTAATTAGCTTGAACTGATGGGATGCCAGTTGGAAATGCTCGGCTCTCAGGAGAAAGTAGTCGATGATACCTAAGGTCGTACGAACCCTTTGCTGTACCGTCTTCGGGGCAAGCTGGCTGCCTCCGGTGGCCAACGGATGGGACGACAGACATAAATATGCCTTTATGCTTTCCAAAAGGTTGTGATGTCTTGGGTGGGTGAGCAGTAGCCCATCATCGAGCCTAACCCTGAAATCAATAACAGTGTCTCTCTTGCCATTTTCGGCAAAACGAGCGCTCCATACTGGGTCATCGAACTTCGAATTGAGCCATTCAGCGCTTCGGAATAGTCCTAGATCCGCATCGACTGATCGCGTTATGAAGTCCAATTCGCGAGGTAGCGCGCTGCTATCATCCATAGACTAGACCCTCAAACTGTTGAGGATTCGCTATCCCCTTAGCCTTAACTAGACAACCGCGGATATATGGATCTAGATAACCATCAGATTCAATGTGAGCCTCTATCTTCGCTGCGAACTGGCTCCAGTACACAGCCGTTCCCGCCGCACGTGGGCCAGCTTGCTCAACGGCCATTTTTAGCGAGAGGAGCACACCAAGAACGCCTTCATCGATAGAAATAACGATCTCTGGATCTGACGAACCAGATATTTGCTCAGAGGAACTACTCAGCTGTTCGGGTTCTTCAGGCGGCGTTCGAAGGGCATGCGCCTCTAGAAACATATCCAACTCACTCATGCTGCTAAAGTCCGTTGCATCAAGCAGATAAGGAGAGTCCTTCATAGCGTGGACAATCACCGCGTTTTGGAAAATCCTGACCCACCGCTCTTGGAAAAACTGCATGATGGTAGGCGGCAGATAATGGTTCATGGCGACTCGTTTCGAGTTGCCTAGTGACTCTGCCATTTTCTCTATGCTTAACGACTTGAGGTAGACGAGAACACCTGCGGTAGCCCTTATCCGGGCCAGCGACAATACGGAGACCATGTCTCCTAACTCGGCGCTATGAGCTTGTATAAAGGCTTTCTGCCGGAGGATCTTGGCGAAGCTGGTCTGGTTTGTGAAAGTGTAAGGTTCCTGAAAGCCCTGACCACCCGCGACGATGAACAATCGTCGCCAGGCATCATCCCTTTTCTCCTTGAGATAGCGCCTAACCGGGGCCGTGATCTGGATAAGCAGCTCGACCACCGAAGCTGCGTCGTCGCTCAGTACAACCTCCTGTTGCTTCCCTTTCCGGTTTTTCTTCACAACAAGCACAGATCCAGAGTCGGTCTTAACAAAGCCGGTTCGCTTACCGTTTCGGTCGAATAACTCGCATTTCAATAGAGATGCCTCGGTCAGAACGGGATGCTGCGCTACTAGCCAGAGAGCGATGGGAGCAATCGCATACTTCGTCGGCATAGCCAGATTCGCCGCTAACTCCGATGTTGAAAAAGAACTCCCTGTTGCGCTTACCAAGTGGCCGCGCATAGCGTGGTCGATGATTGCAAATCCGTTGTGGGTTTCTTTTACAGTTCTGATAAGGCTGTTCATCCCCATCACAGGCTGGCCATAAGCCCGAGCAGATATTCGAGAACCTAGCGTTATCAGATCCCCTTGATCGCAGGCCTGATCAATAACGTTCAAACGATGAGCTATGTGATCAATCTCCCGTCGAGCCCACCGAACGACTTTATTGAAGTCGTCTTCGATCTGTCTGAATAGAAGCTCCGTTGCCTCCTTATCTGTGACAGACAGTGGGATCTGGGTCAAAAGCTTTTGTGATACAAGGGATTCACCATCAGCGTATCGATGGTGGCCTACTTCATGGAGGAATCGAGTGAGCTTTTTGCTCCCTTCGGGCCACACATCGCCAAGCGGGGAACACATAAGCCCTCCGCTAACCAGAACAGACTTTGCCCAACAGATGATTCTGATCCATTGGCGCTGAAGGTTTGCCAACACCCGTTCCGTCGGTTGGGTTTGGCTCCGCTCGGAGTACCCTTCGAAATGCCAGCGCTGAAAGCTCCAGAAAAGCTGATATACAAAGACTGGATCTTGGAGCACGTGAGCGTTTAAGGAAGGTCTGTCTATCGGATCATCGTCATACCAGCGCAGAAAATCATCAAATCGAGAGACCACATTAGCGTAGTTACTATAATGACTATGAGCCAAGGCGTGCTTCTTACTCTCCTGGTGTAATTCCATCGTAAAATCAGGCCCAAAAACATCGAAGATGGCTCCCATCTTTAATCGAAATGAGTTCGCGCTTCTGTCTGCGACTTGCCACCCCATGAGCTTGGCTGCTCGTACAGGGTCAATCCCAATAGCTTCAAACTGAGCGATGCATTCTCGGACCTGGCTATCTGTAAGGTCTGAATATACAAAAATATTGATAGGAGACGATTTAGACAGCTCAGCGAGGAGTTTAAAGAAATACCGGACAAGTCTCTGTCTGCCTGAGTATTTTACTTCAGCAGCCAGAAAACAGTTTGAGTAAAGCGCGCCATAGAAAAGGCGCTGAATGCTCAGAAAAGCATTTGTTCGAAGGTCTAGAGTGCTTGTGATAGGTGGATGGTTGATTAGCCACAGGAAACATTCGAAGTAGAACACAGCCCTATTAGCGCTCCGCCGCTGGGACGGCGGTAAATTAGCAAGGTGAGATTGAATTAGAAGCAAAACATTACCGGACAGAACCAGAAACTGGAAATTCTTATCTGTGTGGCCTTTCGTAATGATACCTTGGGGAAAACTTTTTGGGGAAACCCGACTCATAAAGAGATCTCACTCACCTTGCTCTACAAGATAAGCCTACTATAAAAAACTGTATATACATACAGTTTTTTATAGCGCGAGATACTGCTAAATGACCACACTGCTCAACTACGGCCGCAGATAACTACCGTATAGCCGTCTCTGAGGAGCAGCGTTAAAGGGGGAGAGGGCATACGCTCACTGTTGCTTTAACAGAGCCAACTGAAATTTCCGGAACCGGACGTTAGATGATTTTCCTGCGCATATACCGGAGTCGGCACAATGCGGACATACGGAGCGGCCTGATCGATGTCTTTAGCTGCGATTTAGCTGCCGCTATAAAGGAAGATTGAAAGAACACCTCTCATCTTATGATGCTGAGGTGCTTAGTACCCGCCAAGTTGCCTTAGTTATAAGAAGCGAAAATTTCTCTACCTATTTTGGCAATAGCTTTATTTCTCTCGTCAAACGAAGCTTCAGTCTGGGTGAGATATATCGCAACAATTAATGGCTGCTGTTCATTTGACCAAATCGCAGCGGTGATTCCCCTAGACCCAAAACCACCAGCACCCGACCTATCAGCAATTGACCACCCCTCTGGTAGCACTGAACGCAACAAGCTATCGGACACCTTGTTGCCAGCCATCCATTCAATTAATTGTTCTTTAGAGCCACTTGAGAGTTTCTCGCCATAAAGCAGTTTCCCGAGGCTTTTTACAATCGCGTTAGGTGTTGTTGTATCACGCTCATCCCCGCTTCGCGCTTCATTTAAATGAGGCTCTATACGATCCAGTCGCGTTACTTCATCACCGAGTTCTTTCATGAACAAGGTCAATTCAGATGGGCCACTAATACCGTCCAGTACTATATTAGCCGCTGTGTTGTCACTCATAACCATTGCAGCCGTGCAAGCCTGCTTGAGGGAAAAGCTCTCTCCAACAAGCTTTTCTGTTATCGGCGACCAAGTAATAAGGTCTTGTTCCTCAATCTTCACAGATCGATCAATCGACAGCTTCGCCGTTTCAACATCGTGGAGCAATTTCGCACATGCAAGAGTTTTAAAGGTGCTCATCAACGGAAAACGTGAATCGCCGTTGTAATGCCAAAGGTAACCATCAGAAACGCTGTAGATTGAGACTCCTACTTTAGCACCCAGGTTTTGCTCTACCTCTTTGATGCTGTTGACTATCAGGTCTGGAGAAGAGTTGGCAGGAATGCTGAGGGTTAAGCTGCTTAACAGCGATACAAAAACAACAAATTTGGAGTACATACGATAGTTTTTTCCTAGATATAAAGAAAGGTGTTTCCTGCTCGCGATGATACATCAAAACGAATATCGATTAAAGAATTAGCGTCTGTTATGGGTCGCGACCTGCGGTTTAAAGCAGCTTCGAGTGAAAGAGAATTGCGTCTGCTTTACCAGTTTGTTTAAAAACTCTCACGGTTCGGAGTGGGCCAGCGCTTATCGAGGCCACCGAAGTTGTTCCGTCTCGCCTGAGTCGGACAAGGCCATTTATATTATTTAGTTAACTAGCCTAACTCAACTTTGCTCGGATGAGCGCTAAGGCAACCAATTAGGGGATCCCAGCGGGGATCAGTGAAAAAACTCGACCGAGTGATAGTTGTCAACGCCGTAAAAGTAGGTATGAACGAGATTTATCTTACTATCTTATTATTTTTTCGTTATTTATTAATAGATTTCAGAACATTGACAAAAAAGAGCAATATGGGAAAAGCGCTGGTGAAGGAAAACCAGCAGAAACACGTTCCATGAACAATGGAATACGAAGGCGCTTGGCTTTGATGAAGGCAAGTGCGCCGCTACGGCCTATCAGCGAGACACTCATGACGAACCTCGAAAAATCATAATTAATACTGTTTGTTTATACAGTATCTAATGCTATGCTGATTTCTACAAGTAAAATTGTAGGTAAAACTGTAGTTGTTCGAGTAAGACGCTGTGTTGTCGGTGATTTCTTTTTTGTGTTGAAAAACTAGATGTGGGGGGATCGCTCGCCCTCGTCAAAGCCTGCAAGGCTTGGACAATACTGCTTCTGCCTACTGCTCTTGTTTCTGTTACTGATCCTGTTACTGCTACTGGTTAACGCATGGGTCAAGTAACCGTCAAACAAGGCTTGTTGAACCCTTTGCAAAGGGTTTAAAAACAGTTAGTAAAATTCTGCTTCGTATTGAATTTACTGGCTTAAAGCGAAGTCAGGAGCATCATTAAAATGCTCAGTCGAACTCAGTTCAAGCCTTTTTCAACCGTTTGAAAAGGGGTTGGCTAAGCCATACCTAAAGGGTATCGGTAAGGGTTACCTAAAGGGTTTAGCTAAGGCTTTCTGAAAGGCTTAGCCAAAGCCTTCATACATGGGTTCACCCAGTAGAAAGATTAAAAAAACGCTGAGGTATCCAAGGTGCATTTAGAAAAACCTGTGGCACAGTGAAATCACCTAAAGCGAACAATAGAATTGAAGAGGAACCATCAATGACAAGAGCCCCTGCGCCATTTCCGCTAGAGCGCCTCGCGGATATCCCAGAAAGACCAGAAGATTTTAGATTGCTGGAGCGTATTCCATTAACGCGTGAGCCGCAGTCCTGGCCACTTGAACTATCTCCTGTGGTCGGTGATGAACAGCCAATGGTGCTGCTCGATACAGAGACAACTGGACTGTCTGCCGATGACGAGTCCATTATTGAGCTTGGTATGGTTAAGGTGCTTTACAGTCCCTCGGCTAAGCGGATTGTGTCGATTGTTGATGTGATCAGTTTGTATGAAGATCCCGGCAAGCCAATCCCCGAGCTGATTACAGAGTTAACCGGTATTACCGATGACATGGTGCGAGGCCAGCGCATTGATGATTCACTGGTAGCGAGTTGGTTATCCGATGATCCGCTGGTGGTTGCACACAATGCACAGTTTGATCGTCCTTTCTTTGAAAAGCGGTTTGCTGCATTAGGCCATCTATCTTGGGCCTGTTCAGCCAGTGGCATAGATTGGAAGGCGCTGGGTTTTGAAAGTCGAAAGCTTGAGTACCTGCTGCTTCGCTTAGGTTGGTTTTATGAAGGACACCGAGCCGCAACCGATTGTTTGGCGATGGCCTGGTTGTTCCATTTGTTGCCCGAGTCCGTTGCAAACTTGTTGTCTGAAGCAGACAGGCGAACTGTGTTAGTTCGTGCGTTTGGTGCGCCGTTTGACGTAAAGGACTATTTAAAAGAACGTGGTTACCGTTGGCATGACGGCGTTAAAGGTGCCAACAAGCATTGGTGGCGCGAAATCAGCGAAGACGAGTTGCCGCAGGAACAAACTTACCTGGATGATTTGTATCATCGTGGCTCAGAACATGCCCACTATGACTACAAAGATGCCCGTAATCGATTTAAAGCTTTGTAGCTCTCTACAAGGTAAGCCTTGCATATTTGAAAACCTCTGGAAAATGGAAAGTGAACTCATGGTTTAACCAACAAGAGGAATCTTTCCATGTACCAAGACACCTACATTGAATACTGGGGCGAAATCTTCGTCTCTGCCCGCATCATTGAATTTGGCATCACGTTCGAGCGCTTTCTTAAAGATCCATGGAAGCACTTGATGTCCTGTGGCCAAGACTCAGCCCCAGACGCGATTGCTGAAGGGATGTTGCCATTGCTACCAGCCCAGGCAGAGGTTGCTAGGCGCATTCGGGAGAGTGAACAACGAGCCCTGATGTCTACAGGGTCGGACAAAGGGGTATCTCATCGCGGTAACATCGTGGTGCCACTGGTTCGGGTAGCGCATTGATAGCGGCTATGATCGATGGACCAAACAAGGTCTTCACATTGATACCTGAGCGGCAATTGCAATCCAGATCAAAAAGTTGCCGCTTAGTCTTCCCTACAAAACAATTTGTGATAGGATGATACCTAATAAAATTAATTAGGTTGAAGCCTATTCAGTGTTTTATGTCCATCTGTCCAGCTTCAACCAGTAGAGATTGATTAGTCATTGTGGATGAAGAGCAGCATTGAGTGATGCTTTTCAATGTGATTACGTGATGTCTGACGGTACTTTATAAACAGAGTTTTAAGAAACTGGTTGAATTGGATAAACAAGACGCATGACAAATGATGGTCTGAAACAAACAGTAGTGGCGAAGCCAGATAGGCTTTCGCAGATAGCGCAGTTGCCACAAGCAACCAGGGATCGCATTGCCCACATCGATTTCACCTTATTGTTTAAGGGCGAAGCGGTGCGGGCGGATTTAGTCGATCGCTTCAGCATAGCCGCCGCACAAGCAACGAAAGACTTCACAATGTACCGAGAGCTTGCACCAGGCAACATTGAGTATGACCAAAAGCTCAAGTTGCATAAGCGTGGTCAAGCTTTTGAACCCTTGTTCGACTACGACGTTGTGAGAACGCTGGCGACGATTAGCCAAGGGTACGGCGATGGCTTTACTGGAAAGGTAAAACCACCTCTTGCGTGTGAAGCGCCTTATCACCTTAACAAGCCGAGCTTATCTATAGTAGCGAAAGTCACCGAGGCCATACACAAAGGCAAAGCCTTGCGTATCACCTATGTATCGTTATCGAGCGGTGAAACCACGCGTGAAATTGTGCCGCATACGCTGGTAGACAATGGCCTGCGTTGGCACGTTCGTGGTTATGACCGCAAGCATAATGAGTTCCGTGACTTTGTGCTTACCCGAATTAAAGCAGCGGTTGTGATTGAGGATTCGACTTTGTCTGAAACTGAGCTCGAAACCCAAGATCGGCAATGGAATCGCTTTGTAGAGCTTGAGTTAGTGCCGCACCCACGCATAGAGCACTGCGAAGCGATTGAACTGGATTATGGCATGGCGGGTGGCGTTCTAAAGGTTGAGATTAGAGCGGCAACTGCGGGGTACTTGCTTCGGCTTTGGAATGTTGACTGTTCATATAATCACTCATTAAAGCAACTTGAATATCAACTATGGCTGAAAAACAAACAAGCGTTATATGGAGTAGCAAACTTAGCTTTAGCGCCAAGTTATGAGGAAGATGAATGAACAATATTACGGAATATCATGCTAAGTATTTTGCGCACGAATTATCAATCCTGCATTCAAATAATGGGGTTGATAGGCTATCCCAGTCGCTATTTGACGCCAGTGTTGATCTGAACCCACACCAGATTGAAGCCGCACTTTTTGCCATTGAAAATCCGCTCAGCAAAGGTGTTGTACTTGCTGATGAAGTCGGTTTGGGTAAAACAATTGAAGCTGGATTAGTCCTTTGTCAATACTGGGCTGAACGTAAACGGAAGTTGTTAATCATCTGCCCTGCGTCATTGAGACGTCAGTGGGCCTGTGAATTGTTAGAAAAATTCAATCTGCCATCTCAAGTTATTGATGCAAAAACATTTAACCAGTTGCAAAGGGAAGGTATTTATAATCCTCTCAATAACAAGCAAATTGTCATCATGTCTTACCATTATGCGGCAAGATTAGAAGATAAACTTGTTGCTGAAATGTGGGATTTGGTCGTAATTGATGAAGCCCACAAGCTTAGGAATGCACATCGTGAAAGTAACAAAATGGGTCAAGCTCTCAAACGAGCTTTAGATGGCCGAAAGAAACTGTTACTGACTGCCACGCCATTACAAAATTCTTTAATGGAGCTTTATGGCATGTCTACATTAATTGACGAGCATGCTTTTGGCGATCAAAAAGCATTCCGAAAACAATTTATGCAGGCGGATAGCGACCCTTTGGAGTTGAAAGAACGTTTGTCTGGGTTTGTAAAGCGAACGCTGCGTAAAAACGTGCTTGAATACATTAAGTACACTGAGCGAAAGGCTATAACAATACCTTTTTACCCTAGTGAGCAAGAGCAAGATTTGTACGAACGCGTGCAATTATTGCTTGAACGAGAAGACAGCTATGCACTACCGAAGAGACATCGACATCTGACAGGATTGATCCTGAGAAAACTTTTGTCTTCAAGTACAAAGGCAGTGCTTAACAACTTGCAGATCCTTAAGTATCGATTGGAAAAGTTAGCGAGTGACGGGGAAGATGACAGTGCAATCGACATCGTCCAACAAATCATTACAGACGACGATTTGGAGGATGATTTTGTTGATGAACTTGATAGTACATCTGAAGCGCAAGAGAAAAAACCAATAGATTTTTCTGCTCTTCATGCTGAAATCTCAGAACTGGAAATCTTGATCAATAAAGCAGAGCAAATCGGGGTTGATACCAAATCAAAAGAGCTACTTGTTGGTTTAGAAAAAGGGTTTGTGCAACTCGCTGAAATGGGCGCTGCCAAAAAAGTCATCATCTTCACTGAGTCAATGCGTACCCAACAGTACTTAGCAGAATTTCTCGAAACCAATGGTTATGCCGATAAAGTCGTTACTTTTAGTGGCACTAACAACACGCCTCAAGCGAACAAGATTTATCAACAGTGGAAAGAGCAATATCAAGGGTCATCACGTGTTACAGGGTCAGCACAAATTGATAAGCGCTCTGCGCTGATAGACCATTTTAAAGAACATGCAGAAATTATGATTGCGACAGAGGCAGCGGCTGAAGGTGTTAACCTTCAGTTTTGCTCTCTGTTAATCAATTACGATTTGCCTTGGAACCCGCAACGTGTAGAACAGCGGATTGGCCGTTGTCACCGATATGGTCAAAAGTTTGATGTCGTTGTCGTTAACTTTCTCAATCAACGAAACCAGGCAGATCAGCGTGTACTCGAACTGCTAACAGAAAAGTTTAATCTATTTGATGGTGTGTTTGGCGCATCAGATAGCGTGTTAGGCAGCATTGAGAGTGGTGTAGACTTTGAAAAAAGAATTCAATCTATCTATGACTCGTGTCGCTCGTCTGATGAAATTGAAGCTGCATTCTCGTTGCTACAAAAAGAGCTAGAAGATGAAATTAGCGTCAAAATGCAAAGGACCCAAGAAAAGTTAGTTGAGCACTTTGATGAAGACATCCACGATATTCTAAAGATCAAACTCGACGAAGCGAGAGAACGCCTAGACAAAGTGGGACGGTGGTTTTGGGCTGTAACGCATCAACAATTAAAAGATTGCGCCAGTTTTGACCACGAAAATTATCGATTTACGCTACAGAAATCAGTCAAGCAGCTGCCAGTAGGTCAATATCAATTGCTGAGAAAAGCAGGTAGTGAAAACAGTGAGTTGCAAGTTCAAGATCAACATAGCCATGCTTACCGCATTAATCATCCACTTGGTGAATATGTAATTGATAATGCTAAATCGATAGAAACTAAACGAGCGCTGCTGTCGTTCGACTACACCAATCATGCAACAAAGATATCCGTTGCTGAAAAGTTAAAGGGCCAGTCAGGGTGGTTGACGTTGAGTGTTCTTGGCGTTGATGCATTCAACAGGCAAGAGTTTTTGCTTTTTACAGCTAAAACAGACAGTGGCCAACTTATTGATAATGATGCTTGTAAAAGGCTGTTTAATTTAGGGGCGAGTGTAGGCCGAAGTGAGAACGGCAACGAGCAAAATACCCTACCTTCTGAGCTTATTGAACTGAAAAAACGCCAAATTGACGCCAAGCTGGCTGAAGTTATGGACGAAAATAATGCATTGTTTGAAGTTGAAAGAGACAAATTAGAGAAGTGGGCTGAAGACAAAGTGTTCGCCGCAGAGGAAGCGCTGCGAGATACGAAGGCACAAATTAAGTCAGTAAAGAGAGAGTCTAGGCACGCGCTAACAGTTGAAGAGCAAAAGTTAAATCAAGAGAAGCTCAAGCAACTGGAACGACTACAAAAACGCCAGCGAATGGAGATATTTGATATTGAAGACGAAATTGCTGATAAGCGGGATGAACTAATCACGGCTTTAGAAGAGCGCATGAAGCAAAGAACTGAAGTGACAGAGTTGTTCACAATTCGTTGGCAAGTAATTTAATTTTATAAGAGAAGACTATGAGCAAGTACAACGAGCTAGTTAAAAAGCTAAAAGAGATTTTTCAGATTGACCGTCCAGAGTTGGACTTTGGCATTTACCGTATCCTCAATTCGCGTGCTGACGAGATAAATGACTACCTAGACAATAAGCTTAAAGCAAAAATACAAGCTGCATTGGCTGATGCAGGAAATGCGAATAAGGCTGATCTTGAGCAGCAACTCCAAGCTGTAATAAAAGCGACAACGGAAGCAGGGTTTGAGCCAGATCAAAGTCCAAAAGTTCAGGCGTTGAAAAAGCAAATAGCTGAGACAGCAACAGGTGCTAGCGAGCATGAAAATGCCGTATTCTCGCACCTGCTTACCTTTTTCTCACGCTACTACGATAACGGCGATTTTATCAGTAAGCGTCGCTACAAAGGTGATACTTATGCTATCCCTTATGCAGGTGAAGAAGTCATGCTGCATTGGGCCAATAAGGACCAGTATTACATTAAAAGCGGAGAGAACTTTGCCAACTATGCTTTCAAACTCGATGATGGTCGTAAGGTAAGCTTCAAACTGCTGTCGGCAGATACCGCCAAGGATAATCGTAAAGATAACGATGCTGACCGTCGCTTTGTCCTCATTGAACCCCATACTCGCACCAAATTTGACGAGGATGGAGAAGAGTTTGAACAGACTTATCAACCAGTTGAAGTCATAAAATCGACAGAAATTATTAACGGTGAATCAGTTGAAACCGAAGAATTAGTAATTCATTTCGAATACAAAGCGATGAAAAAAGGCACCAAGCAAGATGCCTTAGTGCAAGCCGCGATTGACACTATTTTATCAGATAGCCAAGTACAACAGTATTGGGCGGATCTTTCCAAACGAGCGCCAACCGAGAGCAACCCTAGCCGCACAGAGCTTGAACGCCATCTTACCACCTACACTCAGCGTAATACCGCAGATTACTTTATTCACAAAGATCTCGGCGGATTCTTGAGCAATGAGCTGGATTTTTACATCAAGAATGAAGTAATGAATCTAGATAATGTTCAAAATGCGGAAGTGTTTGCGAACATCGAAAAGCAATTGCGCATGATCCAGTGTTTACGAACTGTGGCGCAAGAATTAATTACTTTCTTGGCACAGTTAGAGAATTTTCAAAAGAAACTGTGGACGAAGAAGAAGTTTGTCTCGTCTTCGCATTACACCATCACACTAGACCTTCTAACGCCAGAGCTTAAGCAAGAAGCTGTAAATAATAAGCTGCAAATCGGGCGTTGGATTGATTTAGGATTTATCACTAGTGAGGTGGACATAAAGGATTACGATTTTCTTCCTGTGGACACTGAGTTGTTTACAATTGACTTTAAAGAAAGTGTGATAAATTTATTCGATGATATAGACTCTAAAGTTCAACACCTAATGATAAATGGTGATAACTATCATTCCTTACGACTAATAAAAAATAAATATGCTGGTAAAGTAGACTCAATTTATATAGACCCGCCATACAATACAAATGCATCTGAAATATTATATAAAAATGGGTTCAAACATAGTGCATGGAATTGCTTAATTGAGAATCGGGTGTCTGAGGGGTATCAATTATTAAGTGATACAGGAACTCAGGTGTTTACGATTGATGATTATGAGCTAGAAAATAGTTTATTGATTAATAATGAGATTTTTGGTTCTGAAAACCATCTCTCTACAGTACCTATTCGCAATAATCCTCAAGGTCGATCAACGGTTTCAGGTTTTTCAATTAACCATGAGTACGCAATTTTCCATAGAAAGACGGAGCAAGTGAAATCAGTCGGTCGTCTACCAAGAAGTGATTCGCAAAACCAACGGTACAATGAAACTGATGAGAATGGTTTAAAGTTCCTTTGGGAGAATTTTAGAAAAACAGGTACGGATTCAAGCCGAAAGGATAGACCAAAACAGTATTATCCTATTGTTGTCCAAAACGGACGTTTAGAGATCCCAAGTATGGTATGGAACGAGGCTAAGAATGAGTGGGATTATGACTTAGCAACGTCTGAATCTGCCGTAGTTGTTTTACCGAATGATTCAACTGGTACCGAAAGAGTTTGGAAATGGGGAATTGAGCGTGCGCGAAAAGAGCTTGCACACCTTAAGTATGAGAAAACTAAAGATCGGTATGAAATTTATAGACGTAATTATCTTAACGATGAAGGAAAATTGCCAGGGACTTGGTGGGATGATGCGTCATACGCTGCTGGTTCGCATGGAACCAATCTTCTGTCATCTATGTTTACTCGTGAAAGGTTATTTTTATTTCCAAAATCTTACAAGGCTGTTGTTGACTGTCTTAAAGTAGCCGGAGCAAATAGGCATAGCTTAGTTTTGGATTATTTTTCTGGTTCAGCAAGTACCGGTCACGCTGTTGTAGTAATGAATGATGAGGACGGTGGTACAAGAAGCTCTATTCTTGTTGAGCAAGGAGAGTATTTTGATTTGATCACAAAACCACGAATGCTCAAATGTTTATTTGCTTCTCAATGGAAAAATGGTCGCCCTCTTGTTACGAGAAACAAATCAAGCATTACTAAAGTTGTAAAAATAGAAAGCTATGAAGACACCTTAAACAACATTTCTTTGACTAAGAAGAATGCTGATTTATTTGAATTGATTTCTTCCGAGGCATCAGACGACTATTTATTAAAATATATGCTAGAAGAGGAAAGTAAAGGTTCATTGCTGAATACAGATAACTTCCGCAAACCATTCAACTATGAAATGAATATCGCCACTGACTCTGCTGGTGCAACAGAGCGTAAGCCGATTGACTTGGTAGAAACGTTTAATTTCCTGATTGGTTTACAAGTTAAGTCGATTGAATCGAATATCGAGCGTGGCTTTGTGCGTGTTGAAGGGACTTTACCAAGTGGTGAGCGTACACTTATTTTGTGGCGCGATTGCGACAAAATTGGTTATGAAAAACTTAATGATTACGCTAACCGCTTTGATCTGTATGCCAAAGAGCAGACTTTTGATGTGATTTACATTAATGGCGACCATAATTTGCCAACTGCATTTACGGTTGATGGTGACGACGGCGAAGTGTTACGTAGCTTAAAACTCCGTCAAATTGAGCCGGAATTCCTGAGCCTGATGTTTGCTGAGGAGATTTAAGCATGGCCCGTTCTCCACAAAAAGCTGCGTCTACTGGGAAAGCAGTTAAAAAACAAAGCAATAGTAAATTAAGCTTCCATAAACAACTGGTGCTTAATCGTTTTATGTTTCGCTTTTTCAAAGATGGGACTTTGCAAGGTTTAAAACTACGTTTAGGCGAAGACCGTTTTGAAGGCATTCATGAAGATGGACAAAGCTTGTTCTTCCATGAATTGAGTAACTATCTCTTTGAGGTCGATTTAATCGACCTTGATGAGCTGCGTCACTACGACTTGAACATTGTTAAGCATTGGCAACAGATCACGCAGCACCGTAACCGTAAAGAAGATACGGTACTGAATATGAAGTATTTCCAGTACTTGTCTCTCTTGTTTACAGAGATTTATCTCGACTGGCACTTCAATCGAAAACAAGAGCTGCTTAATGGGCTGAATCGCGAGCTTGAAGCTTACAATTTAGAAAACAGTAAAACAGCGAAAGACAGAGCCAATCAGTTTAGACAGTATATTTTGGATGATTTGAACAAGCTGGCATTTTGGAATGCTACGGGTTCAGGTAAGACGTTGTTATTACACGTTAATATTTTGCAGTATTTGCACTATTTTCAAAATGGTAATACCAGCCATTACCCTGACAAGATCATTCTGTTAACACCGGATGAGCGCTTGTCACAGCAGCATATGAATGAACTGTATGACTCAGGATTTTCTCATATTCAGTTGTTTGATAAGTCTAAGCCAACACCGTTCAGAGGCACGATTGAAGTTATTGATATCAATAAACTTGCAGATGAAATGGGTGACAAAACGGTAGCGGTTGAAGCTTTTGAAGGTAAAAACCTTGTGCTAATTGATGAAGGCCATAAAGGTACAGGTACTGCTGCTGGTGCTTGGATGCGTCGTCGTGACAAGTTGACCCGCGATGGTTTTGCCTTTGAGTATTCTGCCACCTTTGGTCAGGCTGTTTCCGACGGTAAAACGGTTGACTCAGTTGAAGCGGATATCAAAAAGAAGAAAGCTAAAATGCTGTTCGAAACGACAGCTTTAGGTAAGTTAACTGAAGAACAGTTAGCACAATTGGAATTAGATACAGAGGAGCAGCGTGACGCTCGCATTCAAGCAACACGCGAAGTGTATGGCAAATCAGTGCTATTTGATTACTCGTATAAATTTTTCTACGAGGACGGTTATGGAAAAGAGTCACTAATCCTTAACCTGAACCCAGCGCAAGATAAACAAGATGAGCGACGTTATGAGTACTTCACTGCGTGTTTGCTCAGCTTCTACCAACAGCAATATTTGTTCACTAAAAACAAAGACCAGTTAGCTGAGTTCAACATTGAAAAACCACTTTGGGTGTTTGTGGGAAACACTGTTGGCGGTGAAGATTCTGATATTCATGCTGTCTTACGCTTTCTAGCTTGGTTCTTGAATAATGAAGCACAAGCTAAAGCTTGGATAAAAGATCTGGTGGATAACAAAGCGCGGATTCTGGATACCAAAGATCGGAATATTTTTGAGAAGCGTTTTATAGCTTTGATGAATGGTCCTGAAGATATTTATGCCGATATTCTTGCCAAGTTATTCAACACAACTCATTCAGGCCAGCGTCTTCGAGTATTAAATCTGATAGGTAGTAAAGGTGAGTTGGCGCTTCAGGTTGGCGAAGCTGCGCCATTTGGTTTGATTAACATCGGCGATTCACCATCGCTTTACAAGATGTGTGAAGAGGACGCCACCTTTGATTATCAAAGGGATGATTTTGCTAGATCACTCTTTCATACCTTGAACGATAAAGACTCTAAACTGCATATCTTGATTGGTTCTCGTAAGTTTACCGAAGGCTGGAGTAGTTGGCGTGTATCTACTATGGGTCTTTTAAATATGGGTCGAGGTGAAGGTTCGCAGATCATTCAGCTGTTTGGCCGTGGTGTACGCTTAAAAGGTCGTGACTACTCGCTAAAACGCAGCACGCCGGGGCAACGGCCAAAAGGGATTCATTTAGATAAGCTTGAAACTTTGAATATTTTTGGTGTTCGTGCCGATTACATGGCGACGTTCAAGCAGTATCTCGAAGACGAGGGGATTACTCCTAGTGATGAAATATTAGAGCTGAATTTTGAAACGCGTCCTAACTTACCGGCAACCAAGTTGAAAACGCTAAAATTGAAAGATGGGTATAAAGATAATCAGAAATACGGCTTTAAGCGTGTTCATTATCCTGATCTATATCAAGTTCCTACTGAGTTCGAAGGGAAAATTAAACTTCCTCATGTGAAGTTAGACCTGTATCCAAAGCTTGAATCCATTGATACAAATAGAAAAGGCGACAACACGCCCGTCAATGTTCGATTTGAAGGTAAACTCGATTATAAAGTGGTTTCTGCATTCGACTTTGAGCGCTTATACCTTGCAGTTCAGGATTATAAATTGCAACGAGGTTGGTCGAACCTTCGTCTTGAAAAGCAACGGCTAATGGATTTCTGTTTAAGCAATAGTGGTTTTTCAAACAAGTGGTACACACTGCTTATTCCGAAATCAGAGCTAGACATCAAGCAATTTTCTGATGTTAAGAAGCAAGAAGATATTATGTTGCGCCTGTTGCTTGACTATACAGAGCGATTTTATAACGCGTTGAAAAATGCTTACGAAGGACAGTTCTATCAGGTAACGCAAGTCCAGGAAGACGATCCTGGCATGATCAAAATGTATCATTTTGAAATTGAGGAATCGGATGACGGCTTAGATTATGCTCAGCGATTAGAACAATTGCAGGATATCGTTGCTCAAGGGGATATTGGCAAAGCTAAAGAATGGAATGCCCCGGGAATGGTGGCAGTGACCTTTGACAAGCATTTGTACTATCCACTTCTCTCGATTGAAAAAAATGCTGACTTGCCCTTAAAAATGCGACCTATGGCATTTGATGCGCCAAGTGAAATTACTTTTATCCAAGATTTAGAGGCATTTATTGAAACACCAAAAGGTCAAGAGATTATTGGTGACAAAAGTCTCTATCTGTTGCGTAACGCTGATACTAAATCGAGAGGTTTAGGCTTTGCTACTGCGGGTAACTTCTATCCTGATTTCCTCCTATGGCTGGTGGATGATAAAACGGGTAAGCAGTGGCTTAGCCTTATTGATCCCAAAGGTATTCGAAACCTGAATTTAGATGACGCTAAGTTTGGACTGTATTCTGAAATTAAAGCATTAGAGCCGAAGCTCGCTGATAAAGACTTAAGCTTAAGTGCTTTCATCGTATCTGAAACGTTGCATTCGGATTTGATCAACGTATCTGAGCCAAAAGATAAACTTGAAGATCGTAATGTTTTATTTATGGAAGATACTGGACCGGTTTATTTAGAGAAGTTGTTTAGAAAAATGGTTGCTTAGCTTAGGCAGGCCTGAAGGGCTGAAAAGCCCTTCGATTACATCCAATGTGTTGGTATCTCTAACTCGAAATTTTTAGCAACATACTGAAGCATCGTGATGATCTCACGATGCTTTTTTTCATCGTAGGGTAACCCATCTTGCTTTTTCTGGATGATGTCTTTTAGCTCGTTCAGGTTGAACATTCCAAGCTTATAAAAATTTCCCCAGCTAGGAACTCCAAATAAGTTATAAATCGTTTCAGTGGCATCGCGCTCGCTAGCAAGACGCTTGGGTTCATCGATTTTAGCAAGAGCCGCTTCACCTTCTTCTTTTGTATCGTATGTATTCAGTTGTTTCATAGTTTTGCCACTTAAATAGCTTAAAGATTCGATTATTTATCTGATGACAGATATTGCCATTTACTAAGGATTATACCATTTTTGCAGGGGTATTTATGCTTAGTAGATTTTTAAAGTCGCAACACCAACCTGAGTCAACTGAATCGGAAATCCCACGCTATCCGCCATTCCTT
The DNA here is from genome assembly GCF_019209835.1 of Enterovibrio paralichthyis. Lineage (NCBI taxonomy): Bacteria > Pseudomonadati > Pseudomonadota > Gammaproteobacteria > Vibrionales > Vibrionaceae > Enterovibrio > Enterovibrio paralichthyis. The sequence goes on from NZ_JAHUTS010000019.1 coordinate 29,657, forward strand.
AAGGGGTTGCCAGCCGCGTCACCTGAGGATTTGCAGTCCACACAAGACGAGCTAATTGCCAAACTACGCCAGGTACTTGGCTTTAATCAGCGTGATTTTCAAAGGCTGATTCAGCCCTGCATTGATCATCTGGCTGCTTATGTTCATTTGCTGCCAGCTTCTGAGCATCATCATCACAGTGGTGCGGGTGGTTTATTACGTCATTCGTTGGAAGTTGCTTTCTGGGCGGCACAAGCTGCTGAGGGGATCATCTTTGTTGCCAGTGGCACACCGGTTGAGAAAAAAGAGCTTGAACCAAGGTGGCGTGTTGCGGCGGCTCTTGGCGGTTTGTTTCATGATATTGGTAAGCCAGTTTCAGACTTGTCCATCACAGATGAAGATGGACGCTATCAATGGAACCCTTTTTTAGAAACCTTATCCCAGTGGACCACAAATAACAGCATTGAACGCTATTTTATTCGCTGGCGCGACGGACGATGCAAGCGGCACGAGCAATTCTCAATTCTGGTTTTAAACCGGGTGATGACACCTGAGTTGCTCGCCTGGTTAACCCAACCGGGCCCTGAGATTTTGCAAGCTATGCTGGAGGCAATTGGCAATACCGATCCCGAGCATGTCCTGTCTAAATTGGTTATTGAAGCCGACCAAACCAGTGTCCAGCGAGACCTGAAAGCTCAACGAATTTCCGTTGACGACAATGCCCTTGGTGTCCCAGTCGAACGCTATCTACTTGATGCCATGAGGCGATTGCTTGCCAGTTCCCAGTGGTTAGTCAATCAGCGAGACGCCAGAGTCTGGGTACGAAAATCGAATCAATCAACCCATCTTTACCTGGTTTGGAAAAGCGCGGCTAAGGACATCATTGAGCTATTGGCCAAAGACAAGATACCTGGCATACCAAGAGATCCCGATACCCTTGCGGACATCCTCATTGAGCGAGGATTGGCCACTAAATCCGCCTCAAATGAGCGATATGAAAGCCTTGCCCCTGAAGTGCTGATCAAAGACGGCAAGCCAATCTGGCTACCCATGCTGCATATATCTGAGGCCGATTTATTGTTCAGCTCGAATGTACCAAGTGGTGTGACACTGTTTAACAAATCTCAGTGGGAAGCAACACAGCAAACACAAGCAGAACCACAGAGTCGTTCCAGTGAGCATTCAGACTTGCCTGAAGCGTCATCATCAATCGAACATAGCAATTCGGCAGAGTCGCCATCGTCAAAATCGTCCGAACAAGGTGATGAACTTCGTCTTGCTAGTGATGTTAGTAACCCCCAGGCAACTGAAAATGCTCCGGGTGATGGATGTGAAAAGCCTAACAATTCATTTGATGGCGCTATCGCGAATAACGTAAACCAGCAAAACGAAGCAGCATTGAATCTCCCTGAATCTTTGGCGTGGCTCCCAGAGGCCAGCAGTGCGTTGGTTATGGTTGGTGAACAGATACTGATCCGCTATCCCGATGCCGTAAGACCTTGGTGTGCTCCCCGAAAACTGCTTGCTGAACTCAGTCGATTAGATTGGCTTGAATTAGATCCCGCAAACCCGACGCGTAAAGCCAGAACTGTGACTAGAAATGATGGCGTTCAGGAGCAAGGGTTACTGCTGAAAGTATCGATTTCTAAAGGGCTTACTGCACTGATTGACCTTCCCAAACAAGACGCAGAACCGGCGGCAGCAATTCAGAAAGAAGAGGCTTCACAGCGTCCGAGTCGAACTAAGATAACCAATGCCCAAGCAAAAGAGCCCGCCACAATAGCGGAGCGTAAGCAAAAGCCGATTGCGCCCAATGCGAACTCAAGTACAGACCCCAAACACGCGCAGCGGCAACAGATGGTTAATTTTGTGAAAGATTTGCCCATCTTACTGACCGATGGCGATTACCCAGACGTGGATCATAGTGCCGATGGTATTCGCGTCACGATTCAAACCTTACGCCAAGTCGCCAATGAGCATGGCATTCCAGCCGGACAGCTACTTCGGGGGATCTCGGCCAGTGACCAATGCCAGTTTGATGAGGGGGAAACGGTTCTGTTTACCGCTCACGCTAAACGTTAATCCATTTGAAGTTAAGCAGATTGTAAACGGTTATTTTGCGGAGCATGAATGAAAGAAAACGCATATGAGATGCCCTGGCGCACGAACTATGAAGCCATGGCAGTAGCAGGTTGGCTGGTTGGAGCAACTGGGGCAATTGCCGCAGAAATGCTGACTGAGCTACCACCTGAGCCATTTTGGTGGATGACAGGGATTTCCTCGGGCATGGCGTTGTATCGCCTGCCCGAGGCTTACCGTCTTTATAAACTACAGAAGGGGCTAAAAGGCAAACCATTGGCTTTTATGGAGCTGTCGCATTTACAAAAGGTGATGGCAAAACATCCTGATGAATTGTGGTTAGGGTATGGCTTTGAGTGGGACCAACGTCATGCTCAACGCGCTTATGAAATCCTAAAGCGGGATAAGCAAACCTTGCTTAACCAGGGGCACGGTAAGCAAATGGGTTCGACCTGGATTCATGGTGTTGAGCCCAAAGAAGAAGATGTGTACCAGCCAGTTGGTCACACTGAGGGGCATACCTTAATTGTCGGCACGACCGGGGCAGGGAAAACCCGATGCTTTGATGCGATGATCACCCAGGCCATTTTGCGTAATGAAGCCGTGATTATTATTGACCCTAAGGGAGACAAGGAACTTAAGGATAATGCGCAGCGAGCCTGTATTTCCGCCGGTAGTCCTGAGCGCTTTGTGTATTTTCATCCGGGCTTTCCAGAGCATTCAGTACGTCTTAATCCCCTGAGAAACTTTAACCGAGGCACTGAAATTGCCAGCCGAATTGCGGCATTAATCCCATCTGAAACCGGTGCTGATCCATTTAAAGCCTTTGGCCAAATGGCACTTAATAACATCGTGCAAGGTCTGTTGCTTACTTCACAGCGTCCTGATCTGAAAACACTGAGACGATTCTTGGAAGGTGGCCCAGAAGGCTTGGTAGTAAAAGCCGTCACAGCCTGGGGTGAGCAGGTGTATCCGAACTTTAGTGTGGAGATCAAGCGCTTTACCGAAAAAGCCAACACATTAGCTAAACAAGCCATGGCGATGCTGCTTTTCTACTACGAACTCATTCAGCCCATAGCCGCCAATACCGATTTAGAGGGGCTATTGAGCATGTTTGAGCATGACAGAACCCACTATTCCAAGATGGTGGCCTCATTGATGCCGGTGCTCAATATGCTCACTTCAAGTGAATTAGGTCCATTGCTATCACCGATTGCAAACGATGTGGATGACAGCCGGTTAATTACGGATTCTGGCCGTATTATCAACAATGCCCAAGTGGCGTATATCGGCTTGGATTCATTGACCGACGCCATGGTGGGTAGCGCCATTGGCTCGTTGCTTTTATCCGATCTCACCGCCGTGGCCGGTGACCGCTATAACTATGGTGTTGATAATCGTCCCGTAAATATCTTCATCGATGAGGCGGCTGAAGTCGTCAACGATCCTTTCATTCAACTGCTCAACAAAGGCCGTGGCGCAAAAATGCGTTGTGTGATTGCTACTCAGACCTTTGCTGACTTTGCAGCTCGTACAGGCAGCGAAGCTAAGGCTCGCCAGGTGTTAGGTAACATTAACAACTTGATAGCCCTTCGGGTGATGGATGCCGAAACGCAGCAGTACATTACCGACAATCTGCCTAAGACTCGGTTGCAGTACATCATGCAAACTCAAGGTATGTCGTCAAACTCGGACAGCCCCGCGTTATTTACCGGCAATCATGGCGAGCGCTTGATGGAGGAAGAAGGCGATATGTTTCCACCGCAGTTATTAGGCCAGCTCCCCAACCTGGAGTACATCGCCAAGCTTTCAGGCGGCCGCGTGATCAAAGGCCGCATTCCTATTTTAACCAGCTCTACACAGGCAGCATAAGGAGTCTGTATGCATCATTCTGTCTGTCTTAAAATGACAACAATTACCAGTAAAGAAATGCTCGCTCAGTGGCAGCAACATAACCCCCAGTTCAAGGAAACTTTAAGACTGCTTGAAACCGACTGGCCTCATGCTTTGGCCTCAGTGCACTGTTTGGCGGACTATTTAACAGATGCGCTCACTTTAGATGGTCATTCCATCTTTGATTTGTGTCTGTGCAATGGCTTGGGTAGTTATGAAGAAGTCAGTTGCGATGATGATAGTGTCCGACTGTGGCATTTCATTGAGGCGCTGACCTGGAGTGCCGCCAGTGCTTTAACTGGGATTCGCCTGCGTGATCCTGACCATTTCGAGTGGGCCGCCGTGGATGGTGTGTATTTCCACACCTGGATTCGTAATCGTCCAAATCGGATGGCGCATTTGGCTGAAGGACGCATCGACGTGCGTTATGTCAGTGGCCATACGACGACAAAGCGGCTTCAACAAGTGATTAAAGCCCGGATTATGACGCCAACCGTTGCAGCCATGCTGGCCCGAGTAGAAGAGGATGTTTGGCATGAGCAAGCATAAGTCGGTTTGGCTACTTTGTCTGGCGCTGATGCTGGAGATTATTGCCATTGGCGTGTTAGTGCCCGGTGATTGGACTGGCCGGGTCATCAGTAAAGAGAAGCAGATGATCCAAAACCAATTGGGCGCACAAACAAGCTATTGGATTGGTCAAACTAGCCATGGCTGGTATCAATCATGGGTTGTGGATACGCAGATGGAGCAATCTGTGCGTGATTTTCTAATCCCCAATGAAGAGCAGCGACTGCGCTCTAAAGGGATGGAGAACATGGGAGGCTTTTGGTTTGTCTGGGTGGAAGACCGTATTCAGGCATTTTTTGATGTGTTGTACCAAGTGTTCACTCGATTTGCTTTGCTGATGGTCTGGTTGCCCTTTGCGCTTATTCTCATGTTACCGGCGCTGTGGGACGGCTTGATGACCTGGAAGATTAAGAAAACAACCTTTGATTTTTCGAGCCCTATCATTCACCGCTATAGCATGATAATTCTGGGCTCAGGCATCATCTTGTTATTTATGGGATTGTTCGCCCCGCTGGCTATTCCACCGGTGGTGTTACCGTCGCTGATCATCGGTTTGGCATTGATGGCGGGGTTGGCGTTAAGTCACTTGCAGAAGAAAATATGAGGCCAGTTAGGCCTCATCTTGTAGAGCTAAAACCTTACGCCTACTGCATTGCCATTCTCGTCTTCAGCAGGCAAATGGTAAGTATCAATAAGGTGGCCTTGAAGCCAAATATATTGAGGCATCCAAAAAGAGTACTGTCGTATAAGAGCCAATACTTCTTTTAACGGTTTGTTTGCATGAGGCTCGGCAAGACGAAAGTACATGAATGAGCAATCATCTCGAAAATACTCATGAAGCTCTGAATCCGATAGCGTTTCTTTTAGCGGTCTGTTTTGTTCGTCGTCCTCATCAGGGGAATTGGCATAAATTTCAAATAGCTGCTTTTCAGTAAGCATCTCCAAGAAGTGGTCTTCAATTAAAACCCCATCACTGGTATCGACATCCATACCATCTTTGACATCAAAAGCCATGACACATCCAGAAGATAATGCCACTTCTGATGGTTTAAGTAAGTCATTAGCTTGCACAACTTGATGCCAATGATTAAAACCAGCAGATACTGCAATTTCATCGAGTGCTTGAGTGTGTGTAATGGATTTTTCACGCTTAAGCTTTCGCGCTTTTTGCTTTAAACGTTCAACCGTGGCAGAGGAAATGATTTTAGTAATTTGCATTGAGTTTCTCCTATTAGCGAATACGGTGCCCACTGCCGAGGTCGCAGAAAAAACCTAAGCAAAAAATAAATTTGATATGCATGTCGTCCCGTCCGGGTTTGCTAAAGTGGGCAGCTGGTCTCGACACGACCAATATCTCCATCATATCAACCGCATCAAAAAGATCAATTGTTAGTATTGTCTGAGTAGAACCCTCAAAACCTTCAAGAATTCGGCATCTAGCTGACCACTGAAGCTGCCAATCCCAAGGCATCCTTCACTTCTCAATTCAAACAACGAGGAGTGACTATGGAACCTGTGAGTATTCCGTCCTATATCGATGACCCGCCGCACTTCCTGCTTTGGAGTGCCGATGAGATGGCTCCCATTCTGTTGGGGCTAGTGATCGGCATTTTTACCGGTAATGCCTTGGTTTTATGCCTGTTGGGGTTGGTGACAACCAAGCTCTATCGGCGTTTTCGTGATGGTCGCCCAGATGGTTTTATTCTTCACGCCATCTACTGGGCCGGACTGTTGCCAACCAAAGCCAAGACGATCCCTAACCCATTTATCAGGAGCTATCTGCCGTGAAGTTCGACGTGTTTTTAAAATCATGGCAAGGCACGCAATTAGAGAACCGATGGCAACGGTTTCTGATTACAGTGCTGGTGCTATCTAACTTGCTGCTTGCGGTTGCGGCATTTTCTCGCAATACCGTAGTGGCCATTCAACCACCAACCTTGTCTGAAACGGCTGAAGTGTCACGAAACCAAGCCACTCAACCTTACCTGGAGTCCTGGGGGCTCTACCTGGCTGAGCTTATGGGCAACGTGACGCCGGGTAATGTGTCCTTTATCCGGGTTGCTATAGAACCACTGCTTTCTCCAGCGGTGTACCAGCAAGTGGTCGATGCACTGGAAATTCAGGCAAGGCAAATCCGAGAAGACCGAGTCACGCTCAAATTCCAACCCAGACAAGTGGAGTATGAGTATGAAACCGGCCATGTCTTTGTGACCGGTTATTCCTTGGTCTCTGGACCATCTGGAGATGAACAGCGCCAAACTCGCACCTATGAGTTTGACATCGATATTGAGCAATACCGTCCAAAGCTCAGTTGGATGGATACGTATGAAGGGCAAGCTAGAACGAAGCGCGTTCGTGAAAAGTTGACCCAAGAGCAAAACCGGAGGGTGAATGATGCGAACCAAAATTAGTCGATGGATGACACCAAGCTTAATCGCAATGAGCTTGAGTGGCGTCCTGTTATCTCAAGCGTCGTATGCAGACGTGGAATTGCCAATTGTGCCAGCCAGTGTGATGAAGCAGTCTGCCACTGCAAATCCACCGGTTCAAAGCAATACGGTTGCAGCGGATACGCCAACAACGCTACTGATGACACCGGGGGTTAATGAACTGATCCCTGTAGCACTTGGTCATCTGAATCGAATTGTGACGCCGTTTGAATCGCCTCAGGTGAGAACAACCAGTGATGCTCAGACGCAAATCAAGGGGAATGTTGTATATGTAGCCACGGACAAAGAATCACCGGTTTCACTTTACATCACACCGCCTGGTCAGGAAGCGCCCGCATTATCAGTCACCTTAGTACCTCGTCGTATTCCACCGCGTGAAATCACCTTAGCTATTGATGGTCAGCAGTGGCCTATTAAGGGCGTCGTGAACCGCAAAGCCGCCACTTGGGAAACGGCTCAACCATACGTCGATAGCTTACGTGACTTACTCAGAAGCCTTGCATTAAATGAGTTACCACAAGGCTATGACATCCGTTTAGCTGGCCAAACTGACACAAGCCCGAAATGTTTTCAGCCTGGCTTAAAGTTTGGTTTTAAGCAGGGGCAAATTGTGACGGGACATTACTTCACAGTCTATGTAGGACTGGTTGAAAGCTTTGCCGATGAGCCGATAGAAGCCAGTGAAATAGCCTGTCATGCACCAGATATAGTGGCAAGCGCTTACTGGCCTCGCAATATCTTGTTGCCGGGTGAAAAGACTGAGTTGTATGTGGTTGTTCGCAATCATCGTGAAGAACCAGTGGAAAGTCAGCGACCTTCGCTTCTTGTGGGAGGTAAGTAACGATGAAAGCACAATGGGAACAAATGAGCCCGAACATGAAGCGGGGTCTATCGGTTGCTGGTATTGCTGGTGGTCTCATCCTTATGGTGATGGTGTTTTCACCTAATCCTGACGATGGCTCAAGTAGTCGGAACCGGCAGGAAACAATCCGGCACATTCTTACGGATACCAATACTCGTGATGTTGGGGTCGATAGTTTGGCTGCGAACGTAAAACTACTTAGTGAGCGCAATGAACAGTTACGTCGTGAAGTTGAGCGCTTGCGTCGTGACGTCGATTCAGGACGGCTAAGCCCAGGTTCGCCTTCTATACCAAGTGAGGTCAATGCGGAGCTGGCCCGCCTTAGAGCGGAACTTGATGATGTTCGCGCAGGAGGTGATGCAGCAGTTGAAGGCACAAATAGCCGTTTTGAAGTGCCTTTATCTGCCATGGAATTACCCAAAGACGAAAAGCCTCTGCCGTCTAACCCAGACGACTATTTTGCCAATGCGCCGCTGCCTGATCCGCTCTATCAGCAGCCAGCCAATGGCCACGGTACACGAGCACGAGATGTTCCATTGCCGCCAATCACGATTCGTATGATTGAGCCTGAAGTGGTTGCTGAACCAGAGGTTGTTGTGCAAGAAGCGCCGCCTTTGTATCTACCGGCGGGCAGCATCATCTCAGGTACTTTGATCACAGGTTTGGATGCTCCTACTCACGAGTCCGCAAGACGCGAGCCTTTTCCTGCATTGCTGAGGATTCAAAAGGAAGCCATTTTACCTAACCGATTTAGAGCGGATATCAAAGAGTGTTTCTTGATCGCCGCAGGTTACGGTGATTTGAGCTCTGAGCGTGCTTATTTGCGAGGCGAGACCATTTCATGTGTGAGAGAAGATGGTGGCGTCATTGAAACGCGACTGGATTCTTATGCTGTGGGTGAAGATGGCAAAGCCGGTATTCGTGGCCGATTAGTGTCGAAACAAGGCCAGCTGGTGGCCAAATCGATGATGGCCGGATTCCTTCAGGGCTTGGCTGGCGCATTTGATGTAAATCCTGTTCCGACGATTCAGACGAGTAATGCCGGTGATACTCAGCTGTACCAGCAAGTCATGAGCCAAGAAGCATTACAAGGCGCTGCGATTAAAGGCACAGGTAAAGCATTGGATCGAGTGGCCAAGTTCTATTTGGACATGGCTGAAAATATGTTCCCAGTCATAGAGGTAGACGCTGCAAGGAAAATTGAAGTCATAGTCACTCGTGGTGCCTCGTTGTCGTTGGCCACTTCGCAAGGGGGAGGTGCAAGAAGATGAAAAAATCCTGCATGTTGCTAACCGATCGAAGTCCGTTTCAGACAATAAGATGTGTATCCAGAGGAGAGTTAACCATGACGACATCAATGCAGAACAACCCAAAGCACCAGTCAAAACAGTGGTCTAAAGCTGGATTACTTTTATTGGCAGTCGGCTCCACCTTATTGTCTGGCTGTAGTTCATTGGGTCTTGGGAGTAGTGAATATGGATGCCCTGGTATGCCTGACGGTGTGCGCTGTTTATCCGCTCGTGAAGTCTATGAGCTTACCAGTAATGGGGCTGCACCCAAGACGATTGATGCTGTGGCGACTCGAATTGGTTCTCCCTCTGGGTATTCACAATCTGATTTAGAGGCAGGGCTGTTGAGCCATCCAGCATTACCTGAGACGCAGCAATCTGTACCTATTCGCATTCCTTCAAGGGTGATGCGGATTTGGATTGCGCCTTGGGAGGATGACCGTGGAGATCTGAATTTATCCAGCTACGTGTTTACCGAAATTGAACCGCGCCGGTGGGATATTGGGGTGTCAGCACCTCGAACGGTTTCGCCAGTGCTACGTCCACTTCAGACTCAAAGCGATTCAGCCTCAGCGGGAGCTGATGGTAAGCGCGATAACTTGAGTATCTACGGAGAAACTAACGAATGACAAATGCAGTTCGCACCATTCAAACTCAGCGCCTAATGACCATTGGTGCGCTTGGTTTAATGGCGTTAATGATTTCGGAGCCCTCATTTGCGGGCACCGGTGGTGATGCTTTCACCGATGTGTGGGATACCCTAAAAGACTGGACCCAAGGTACTTTGGGACGGATCGTAGCGGGAGCCATGGTACTGGTGGGTATTGTGGGCGGTATCGCTCGCCAAAGCTTGATGGCTTTTGCCTTGGGCATTGGTGGCGGTATGGGTCTCTACAATACGCCAACAGTCGTTGAAAGTGTTATGTCTGCAACTTTACCTGTTGTTGCCAGCACTCAAGAAGTTATTGGCACAACTGTTCCAGCAATCAGCGCCGTTTTACTGGGCACCTGATAAACTTAGTAGAGGCCTTTAAAAGGTTTGGGTCTACAAAGTCACTGCTTTTTAGACCCAATTTTTTACATTCTAAACTCATTATTAGTAACGTTGCCTAGTAATTCGTTACTCACAGTTTTAAATAGTTTCGCCAAAGTATTTTGCAGGTAAACTTGAAACTTATCCTGAGCTAGGGTTCTATCAAATACATCTGTTGGTAAGAAACGTTTCATTTCTGCAATGAACGCTTCACTAGATACAATATCAGGAAGTCGGTCGAGAAAGTTATCCAACATTTTGTTGAAGTGCTCAAGTTTATAATCTGACACCTTGTTTTTAACTAAGTCCATATTGAGTGTCGCGCCTTGTTGCTGTAACCAAGCTAAATCCCATATATCTCGGTGGCGGACATACCTTGTAGTGGCAGGCAAGGAAATGATTTTATCCGCCATGACTTCATCCAAGCTTTCTGTCAAAATTAGCGTATCACTGTATCCATCAGGCAAAAAATCATAGTTTATTTGAAGAGGTTGGGGCTCTCTTGTATAGGCTGGAATGTTTGCCACTTCTACTTTGATTTTTTGTTTTGGCAGATCTTTTCTCTCAGGAGAAGTCACTACAGCTATTTGCCACTTATCAATGCTCAATTCAGAATATTTAGGATCTTGCTTTAGATCCTTTGGTTCTTTTACTGTCACTTCAAGCCCGTATCGTTCGCCAATGTACTTTTCTATACAATGTTTCATGTCTGCCAGCATCGCTGAGCTGAAATCCTTCCCGCCAGCAAAATCCAGATCTTCGCTGAAACGATTGCCGCCATAACAAAGGCGCAATGAAGTGCCACCTTGAAAAGTTAGTTTGTCTAGAAGTCCACCTTTCTCTAGCGCAAATAAAATATCGTAGTGTAAGAGCTCTTTCTCTATCACTGAGCGCATATGAGATACATTTTCAACCTGCATTGCTTTATTTACCAATTGCGCGAAATTTTCTTGATCAATTTTCATATAGCCCATCCTTGCTTACTAAATGTGTATTTCGGCCAACTCGTTTTAAGTCTCTGTATGCAGTTTGTTTCGTTGCTAACCTAAGCGGTCTGCCGACTAAACTGGTATTTTCTAAAATATCCATTGGATCTCGTTTCGTATGCGTAAATTCAATTGTACCCAAAGGTGTTTTGAATTCACCGGAACGTCCCGTTGTCATAACAGTTAAGCGATCTACTGGAATTTGCGAAATAACTCCAAAATCAGAAAGTGCAGACTCTAGGCTAATGTAGTTATATTCTCCACGCCGAATGGTTTTAGCAATTTGCTCCAACGTATCGCTGCCTTTCGACTGCGCTAAATTGTATAAGTACACACCATTAATGATTCGGGTGAGTAAGCCATCGTCTTGCAAACGTTTAATTCCCGCACGCAATGCTCGTTCATTATCTTGATGAAAGATTTTCGCCAGATCTGAATTAGTAAAAACACAGCGACCACGCTTGTCATATTCTAAGAGCTTTTTAATTGCCTCAGCCTTTTTCACAATACGCCTCTAGTTATCAAGGATGACATTTAAACATGTCATAAGTGTAGACTTATTTTTTATGGGGCGCAAGTGTACAATAATGACGCTAAAAGGTGTCAAATTTGTCAACTTGACCTCTGGGGGTATTAAAAGGACTTGGTTAGTTTACACTGTGATGAATTTTAACACCCAGAGTGTGAAAAAGCGGATTTAGATAAACTAGATGAATTGGGGGAAGCCTGTAAGGCTGCCAGAATGAAAGCTATATCTGAACTAATAGTGCGTAACAACAAGTGGCACCCTAGCAAGGCATCCAATTCTTCAATCTATCTAACCGAGTCCACATAGGACAACTGCATAGACTGGAGCCTCGATTTACATTAACGAGGACTCCTCATGCGAAAACTATCTCCAATTATTCTGGCGCTTGCGCTGTCTCCATTGGTTCAAGCTGAACCTGTGTCTGAAGTGTCGCCCGTTGGCAGAATTGACGGCATGGTTTCTTTACCTGTCACGGGTATGAAAGCGGTCGAAAGCAATGGCCGTATTGTTTTCATGTCAGACAGTGGCCGGTTCGTCATTGATGGCACGCTCTATGATGCCTGGTCGAAAAAGCCGCTTACCAGTCTTGAAGAAATTCGTGAAGCGGGGAACACGCTGGACTTAAGTCGTCTTGGCTTAAAAATGGATGATTTGAACCCACTGACGCTGGGCGAAGGCAAAAAGAAAGTGGTGGTCTTTGTTGATCCACGATGCCCGCACTGCCATGAGCTTTTGAAACAAGCTTTACCGCTAACCAAAGAATACACCTTCCAAATACTCCCTGTGCCAGTGCTTGGTCCTGATTCAGAGCGTCAGGTTCGCCAGCTTGGCTGTGCGCGTGACAAGAAAGCGGCCACCGATGCATTGCTCAATGGCCGGATTGGTAACCTAGAACAGGATGATGCCTGCAACTTAGAGCCAATGCAGCGTACCTTGGTGACGGCTCAAATCCTGGGCATTCAAGGTGTGCCTTTCATTGTCGCCAATGATGGTCGCATCAGCCGAGGCCGTCCTTATGACCTTTCTGCTTGGTTGGAGGGGCGTTAATGAAAGCCTCTCTGTATTCAGGGCAACGCGCTTCAGAGCTCTTGCCAGTATTGGCCTATTCAGACGATGAGCAACTGTTTTTCATGGAAGACCAGAGTGTTGGCTTTGGTTTTCTATGTGACCCATTGCCGGGTGGTGATGAGTCTGTTGCAGATAGGGTTAATGTTCTACTCAACAACGACTGGCCAAAAGACACTTTGCTGCAATTTGGCCTGTACGCCTCGCCTGATATTCAAACCGACATTCAGCGAATGATGGGCTTACGGCATCGTCAATCTGATCCATTGCTCAGGGCGTCTATTCGCAAACGTGCGGATTTCCTCGATGGGGGCACGGTTCAACCGATAGAAGAATCGACCCAGACTCAGGTACGCAACTTTCAACTGATCGTCACCTGCAAATTGCCTTTGGAAAGTCCTATACCGACGGAGCGTGAGTTGAGTCGAGCATCCGCGCTTCGGGCTTCTTTCTCGCAAGCGCTGGCAACGGTTGGTTTTCGCGTCACTGAGATGACTGACCGAAATTGGCTCGCGGCATTAAGTGCGCAACTTAACTGGGGAAAAGATGCTTCTTGGCGCAATCCATCTCCAATCCGCAGTGAGGCAGATAAACCACTTCGAGAGCAAGTGTTGGATTATGACCGAGCTATCAAGGTGGATAGCCAAGGTCTGATGCTGGGCGATTACCGAGTTAAAACCTTATCGTTTAAGCGCTTGCCTGAGCGGATCTGGTTTGGTCATGCCGCAAGTTTTGCGGGCGATATGATGACGGGCAGTCGCGGTTTACGCGGCAGCTTTTTGCTGAATGTCACCATTCACTTTCCTTCAGCCGAGGCCATGCGATCTCGTTTAGAGACGAAGCGTCAATGGGCGGTCAATCAGGCCTATGGCCCGATGCTCAAGTTTGTGCCGGTGCTTGCAGCCAAGAAAAAGGGATTTGATGTTCTTTTTGAAGCCTTGCAAGAAGGTGATCGTCCTATTCGGGCAAACATGACCTTAACGCTGTTTTCCCAAACGGAAGAAGCGTCCATCAGCTCTGTTTCAAATGCTCGAGCTTATTTCAAAGAACTCGGATTTGAGCTGATGGAAGACAAGTACTTCTGTTTGCCCATTTTTCTGAATGCCCTGCCATTTGGTGCCGACCGCCAGGCGATGAACGACTTGTTTCGATTCAAGACCATGGCGACACGACATGTGATCCCACTGTTGCCTTTGTTTGCAGATTGGAAAGGCACGGGCACGCCAGTGATTAACTTTGTTTCCCGTAATGGCCAGATCATGAGTGTGTCCCTTTATGACTCGGGCAGTAATTACAACTGTTGCATCGCGGCGCAATCGGGGTCGGGTAAGTCATTCCTGGTGAACGAAATCATCTCCTCCTACTTATCTGAAGGCGGCCAATGCTGGGTGATTGATGTTGGCCGCTCTTATGAAAAGCTGTGTGAAGTCTATGACGGTGAGTTCTTACAGTTCGGGCGGGACAGTGGCATTTGCTTGAATCCGTTTGAAATTGTTGAGGACTATGACGAAGAAGCGGATGTGCTGGTTGGGCTATTGGCCGCAATGGCTGCACCTACGCAGTCATTAACTGATTTTCAGATGGCCAACCTAAAGCGTCAGACCCGTGAACTTTGGGAGAAAAAAGCTCGTGCCATGTTGGTTGATGATGTGGCTGAGGCCTTAAAAAGTCATGAAGACCGTCGTGTGCAAGACGTGGGTGAGCAGCTCTATCCGTTTACGACACAGGGCGAATATGGCCGTTTCTTTAATGGTCACAACAATATTCGTTTCAAAAACCGTTTCACCGTTCTGGAGTTAGAAGAGCTCAAGGGACGCAAGCACCTGCAACAAGTGGTGTTGCTTCAGCTTATCTACCAAATCCAACAAGAGATGTACTTAGGTGAGCGTGATCGTCGCAAGATTGTGTTCATTGACGAAGCCTGGGATCTGCTGACTCAAGGTGATGTCGGTAAGTTCATCGAGACGGGTTACCGTCGATTTCGAAAATATGGCGGCAGTGCTGTAACGGTAACGCAGTCGGTCAACGATTTGTATGACAGCCCTACAGGTAAAGCCATCGCTGAAAACTCGGCCAATATGTACCTGCTTGGTCAAAAAGCTGAAACCATCAACGCGCTCAAAAAAGAAGGCCGCTTGCCACTAGGTGAAGGCGGTTATGAATACCTGAAAACCGTTCATACCGTCACTGGTGTCTATTCCGAAATTTTCTTTATTACCGAAATGGGCACCGGGATTGGCCGCCTCATCGTCGATCCGTTTCACAAGCTGTTGTACTCGTCCCGTGCAGAAGATGTAAATGCGATTAAGCAGTTAACGCGCAAAGGCCTTTCTGTTGCTGATGCCATCTCCCAGTTGTTGAAGGAGCGAGGCTATGAATAAGTCCACGCTTTGGCCATTTATGGCCTCTATTACTTTGTCTATTGCTGGTAGCGGTTTAATGACCAGCTGGCTCTTAATGAAAACACTCGAACCCATCCACAGCCAGTTGGCGTTAAGTACGCCCATTGCAGTCGTGGATTTTGGGGAGGCGGTGTTGTCACTGGGCCCCAATGCCAGCGAACAAGACATCGAATCCAGGTTGCTTCAGACCAATCAACAAATTGAAAAGCTAAAAGCAGCCGGTTTTATCGTGCTGGATGCCCAAGCGGTGGTGGGTGCTGATGATTCCGTATTTGTGCCAGTAGGCTCAAAGGAGGTGTCTCATGCAGATACTCCGTAAAAGAATGCCTTGGCGGCCATATTTCATCCGTTTGACCGTTCTTGCGTTAATCATGGCCATGGTAGGCACCTACGCCATGATGCGCTACCGAATAGGTATTGATACCCAGCAAGAGCGCTGTCTGCCTGATACCACGGTGTATCTGATTGATCTATGGAATAAAGAGCCTGTTAAGGATGGTTTGTATGCCTTCCACTCAAAAGGACTCGCTCCGTTATATAACGACGGTACTCGTATGTTGAAACGCCTAACAGGGATGCCTGGGGATGAAGTCAATGTGACGCCTGAGCATGTGCTGGTGAACGGTGCTGAAGTCTCAACCGGCATGGCATTAGCCCAGCGTCTTGGTGTGGCTGAAACAGAATTTAGCCGCTCATTGACGCTGCAAGAAAACGAATATTGGTTTTCCGGCGAGGCTGCTACGAGTTTCGACTCCCGCTATTGGAATGCCGTTAAGCGCGAGCAGATTGTTGGTCGCGCTTGGCCGCTTTGGTAGGAGGTGGAAGATGAGAAGACTATGCCTCTTATTTTTGTTGGTTGCGCCATTGGCTTTTAGTCAAGTGTCCTGGGCACAAGAGCCTTATCCGTTGTCTGACGAGGACAAAAAGATCGTCGAAATGAGCCGCAGCATTTTACAAAGTGCTGTGGATGGTTCATCTGAATTTATCGAGCCTTTTTCACCGATTGAACAACCTAAGTCGCTCAAACACAACGATGAATGGTTGATATTTGCGTCGTCCTCACTGGGGGATTCCTCACTGATGCAGCTATTTAAAGAGGCCAGTGCTACCGGCGCTATTGTGTTGTTTCGGGGAATTCCTGAAGGAAAGACCTTGGGGGCGGCTATCCGTGATTGGCATACCCTGATGGCGGGACTTGATCCTGTTCCTCAGGTTCGAATCGATCCGAAAGCCTTTGTGCACTGGCGGGTGACTAGCGTGCCTGCCATTTTCCGCATAGAAGATGACAAGGTGACTGCAAGTGCACTAGGGGTTTACAGCAAGGACTGGTTGCAACGTCAAATTGAAACAGGCAATACCGGATCTTTGGGTCAACGCGGTCCGATTCATTCCATTTTAGAACCGGATTTGATGCAAGTGGCGATGCAGCGTTTACAGTCGCTTGACCTGGGCGCGTTAAAGAAAAAAGCCATTGAGCGTTTCTGGTCTCGCCAAACTTTCACTGACTTACCCAAAGCCACGCAGTATCGGATAAGAATGGTTGATCCAACCATCGTCATGAAGCGGCCACTATTGGATGCCAATGGCCGAACATTGATCCCAGCAGGAACGCGTATTAACCCGCTCAAAGCCTTGCCATTTACTCAGCAGCTTGTGGTGTTTAATGCGTCGGACGCTGAAGAAGTGGACGCAGTTTCGCATTGGCTTGAGGGCCAAGATAGGACACTGCGCCGCATTACGCTTATCACCACGCAGCTCGACCGTGCTCAAGGTTGGAATAGCCTCAATGCGCTCGAAAAGACATTGGACAGTCCGGTTTACCTTCTCAATGCCTCGCTAAAGCAGCGCTTTGATTTGCAAGTCACCCCGTCGTTTGTTCAAGCAAAGGGGCTCGCGTTTGAAATAGAAGAAATTCCAGCAAAGGAGCTTGTTCATGCAAAAGCTCAATAATACGTATCGTCTGATGCGGACTCTCGTTGTCATGCTTGTCCTGGGCGCATCTATTCCTGCAAAAGCCGAACTGACCTGCCCAGACGCGGGTTTATTGTCTGGCAAGTTGCTGACGGATGTTTGCTGGTCATGCATTTTTCCTATCCGGGTTGCAGGGCTTCCTCTTGGCTCTGGCAATGTCCCAAGCGGCGCATCAAACAAGTCATTTTGCTTATGTGAAGACAACTTAGGTGTGCCAAGGCCAGGTATTGCTACCAGCATGTGGGAGCCAGCGCGTTTGATTGAACTGGTCAGAACGCCAGGTTGTTCGCCTTCACTGGGAGGGATTCGTTTACCGTTAGGTGATAGGCGATTGCAAGGTGGTCATGGTGAAGGTGAATACGATACCGGTGATCTTGCTTTCTACCATTACCATTATTACGCCTTTCCGCTTTTGGTCATGCTCGATTTGTTCATGGATGGCAATTGCAATGCCGATGGTTACATGGATTTTGACTTGATGTATTTGTCGGAATTGGACCCAACATGGCTGAACGATGAACTGGCCTTTTTTACTCAGCCTGAAGCTGCTGCTGTTGCTAATCCATTGGCTATCTCTGCTTGTACCGCTGACGCTGCTTCATCAACGCTTGGTAAACCCATCGACCAGTTGTTTTGGTGTGCTGGCAGTTGGGGCCATCTCTATCCGTTATCTGGCCACACCTTAGCCTTTGGTTCATTAGCAGAAAACACCAGCCATTTAGCGGCGCGTGCAATCGCGGCTCAACACAGGCGTGGTCTTGCAAGACGAACAATGGGGAACAGTGCGCTATGCCGACCTGTTATCGAACCCATGCTGCCGAAATCCCAATACAAGATGAGTATGTTCTTCCCTGTACCGGAAACTGAAAGTGCGCATGTCATCGGTGAAAGCACCATGAAATGGGGAGAGTGGCGAACAATCTCTGGTGCCGGTGAAGATGCGCTCTACATTTTGTGGCGCTGGCAAGACTGCTGTAACTCGGGAGGTTAAATATGAAACCAACACTTTTTACCCGAGTTTTAGCGGGTGTTTTATCAATCACTATGGCGTGCTTGCCCTTACATGGTGTGGCCGCTGATGTACAGCGCCAATCCGGCCTACGCGGACAACAAGAAGGTAAGCAATTGCTGCAAAACTGGACGATGCCCGCACTCAATGGCAATACATTGTCGGTGCCGAATGGCGGTGGTAATGAGTCCATTAACTTGCAAGAGCTTTTCCCTGGTATGGATCAGGGCTCATTGGATGTCTTAACGGGCGTTTATGGCTCTGATGCCAGCATGAATCAATTGGGGACACAGCGCCAAGAGAGCATGGCATCCGAAAGTGGCGCTACGGGTGAAGCGTTTCGGTCTCTACAGCAAATCAAAGACAGGTCTCGGCCAGATATGGTCAATGATCCGCTTTGGGCATTAACCGATGCGGTTCAAACTGACCCAAATCTATTAACGCAAAGCTTCCCAGGCTGTGAGTCTCAAGGTGAAGGCAGCCCAAACTACCAGCAATGCGACAGGCTCAATACAGCGGTTAACAGCTGCACTATCACTCACGATTACACGGCAGGTATCATTGAGCATGTTTCAGGGCCGATGAACCTTCGCTCTTGTGGTGAAGGGTGTCTTGAAGTTTGGATAGGACGAATTGGTGACAACTACTGGAGTGGTAGTTGTAAAGTGTTCGAACAGGCCATCACACTCAAAGTCGTGAATCCCGATGCGATTACCTCAGCCGTACTTGAGTACGCCAAATGGGATGACTACATGCAAGTGTGGCTTGGTGATCAGAAAGTCTGGTCTGGGCCGAACAATAACTTTCCACCAGAAACGGCAGGTCGCTGCGAGCTTAGTACCAGTTGGGAACGCAATCCTAATACTGACCTCACCGCCAAGCTAAAAGCGGTAGAGCCCGGTTTAGAAGTGCCAGTCAAAATTCGCGTATCGGTAACGGGTAGTGGTGAGGGCTATGCACGCATCAAGGTGCGCTTTGATCCAACCAAGGTGGTGATGAATGATAGTTGGTCACCGCAATCCTGTATTGAACAAGCAGCGGATATCCCGACGAAGTTTTCAGACTACAGCATTCAATGTACGGATCAGCCGTCATCAACCAACGGATGTACGGTGGTCAATGGTGTTTCAGTTTGTGAATCCTATTTTGCCCCAAGCCCAGTGACTGGCATATCGCCTTTGTGTCGGCGTGTACAAGTAAGTGTGGATGACGAAAGCTATAGAGGGATTGAAAATCAGGCCTGCCAAGTGCTTGAAACGAATCCTTCCTGTGGATTCATGTCGTCAGAATGTGCCGAAACCAATGATAAAGATGAATGTATTCGTTTTACCGATACCTATGACTGTGGATTGCAAACCAGCGATCCAAAGTGTGTGGTATCCAATCTTATGCCGAGTAGTTTTGAGGCCTGTGAGCCTACTCAGAAGATTACGCCATTTACTGAAACCAAGCATGTACCGGATTACCAGGTGTGCGAGAAGATCAGCACGCTTACTCAGTGTCAGTTAGAGCGACGTGTATCCGCTGAAACCCATCAACAAAGCTGGTCCATTGAGCGTGGTTGCTTTAGCTCCGAAACGCTCAGTTTTGTTCCACAGCACAGCAGTACTATGCAAACTGGAAACGCGACGCTGAGGATTTTTGATAATCAAAATACTGAGATAAAAGTCACCGAGTCGCCATCCAAGGCAAATGGTTGGAAAACGACACTCTCACTGACGGGCAATAAGGAAACGGTGACTGAGACGAAACCGTCGATTAAGTACCCTGAAATGACCTGTCCAAAAGGAACCTTGGTTGGCTCATTGTGCAAGGTCGTTAATGGGTCGATTATTTCGTGGCATGAACCCCAGGAAGTCACTCGTTCCAGATGTGAATTCGGCTGGAACAAAGTCGATTTCGATACTTGCAGCCGAGAAGTTCAGAAGTGTTTGGCTCCTGCGAAACTGAGCGCTTCATTGACCTTCTCTGGCAAGTACTTAGAGCAGGAGGTAGTTCATCAATCAAGTGATCTGGGCATAGACCAATGCTTGATGCAAACGGATCAGTTTACTGCGGTGCAGTGGCAGTGTTTGGATACGGGCACAAAACGAATCGACGAGTTAACGGTTGGTAGTGGCGAGTTGGCCAATCTTGGAAGCCTTTATCCGGCGGTAGTTTCGTCTCCTGCTCATTTAACCAGTCGCGGCAGTTCTGATGGACTGGGGCTCTCATGCTGGAGGGCAAGAGCGACCTACAATGCTTCGACTGCTCATCCAGAGTTCAACATGGGCAGCTCAGATAGCTGGGTAGATGCCAATGGTAATACACAAACCATCGTCAATAACGGACAAAACACGACCACCAATACGTGTTCCGCGCTGGAGCAAAACCCGGCCTGCCAGTATGTCAGAACCGAATGCACTGAAGGCGGGGCTGGTCATGAAGGCTTCTGTTATATCCAAAGTTTGGTGTATGACTGCGGACAAAGCGTTGAAGTGCAAAACGCTCGAATGGAAACTCAATACAACTGTGAGGGGCCAGTTCGCTGTATGGGCACAGATTGTTTAGAGCCAGAGTCAATTAAGCAGGCTAACTTTGCAGAAGCCGCTGCGATGCTTAATGCGGCGCAATTTATGACCAATGATATGTCATGCACGGGAGCTGATGGCCAAGATAACGTCGAGTGTACGGTTTTTAAAGGTAATGCAGGCCAGTGCAAAAAAGCCGTTGGCGGTATAGTGGATTGCTGTGAAAAGCCAAGTGGCGTGTCGTTATCGGATTACATCACGATGATAGTGGCAGTTAACAAGCTTGATACAGCAGTCATGGCCATGAATCCGTCGTCGGCAATCTATGGTTCGTGGAATACGCTTAGGGAACCGATAACGAGTACTTGGAGTGCGGTTAAAGAGCCTTTTGTGTCTGCATGGGACTCTCTCATGGGGGCTGGGCCATCAACGGCTGCTGGCGCGGGAGCGGAGCAAGCTGCGACAGGCTTCATGCAGGTGTTGACCAACAAAACGGCTGAATGGGTAGGCACTACCTTTGGTTCGGGGGCGCAATCGGCACTGTTTAGTAACGTTGGTGGCGCGGTTGGAGCCGATGGTGTCGTTTCTGGCGGCAACTTTGCCCTGGGTGGCGCTGCGGGCGCGGTTCTGAGTACGGTTATGACGGCCTACATGATTTACTCAGTCACCATGATCCTCATTCAGCTTATCTGGAAATGTGAGCAGAGTGAGTTTGAAATGAACGCCAAGCGGGTATTGAAGAGTTGCCATTACGTGGGCTCTTACTGCAAGTCTAAATTCTTAGGTGCCTGTGTTGAGAAACGGCAATCATATTGCTGCTTTACTTCGCCGCTTTCACGGATCATTCAAGAACAAGTGCGTCCGCAACTTGGTCTTGGCTGGGGCAGTGCCAAGTCACCAAACTGTGAAGGTTTGACCGCGAGTCAGTTAAACCAAGTGAATTGGAGCCAAGTCAATTTGGATGAATGGATAGGTATCTTGTCAATAACAGGCAACCTACCAGAAATACCGTCACTGGATTTGGAAAGACTCACTGGCTCAGGAAGTACGCTAAACGTTGATGGTAATCGTCAGAGTGCCGCAAACAGAGCTATTGAAAGGCTAAACGGAATGGATGCTCAGAAATTGCGCCAGGAGGCGACGGAAGAAATTTCGGGGAACAATTAAAAGAAATTGCTCCGTTAGCCTGGTTTTGCAGGGCTAATGGAGCATATAAAAAATAATAAATATGCATTGAATTAACTACGACTAATTTGTGTCAGATGTGTTTGTAGTAGGAGCGATAAAAGGGTTTGACTTCTCCGGACAGACAGCTTTGAGCGAGGAACTGAAGGTCGGACAAACACATTTTTGGACAGGCGTCCGTTAGATCTTATGCCATAAAGCGTCGACTTCGGATAAGCTGCACTTGGCAAAACCCTATTAACTAGCCACTGACACAGAAGAGGGTGAACCGGAAAATGACACGCACCGCAACTTCTTTATTGACCCTGTTGGAACGAGAATAAGGCACTTGATTAGCAACACATCAACTTAGCAAAATCACCCAAAATACAAACTACTTTTTCATGTTATAAACGATCTGTTCTTGTAGTAACTTACTAATGATTTTTATATCTAATACCAACGCCGCGCTCTGAGGCAAGTTTGGAGCGCAACGGATAACTTGTACGACTGGGATATCAGGTTCGCCCAGGACATTTGGGTATTTCAGAATTAACTTTCCCTTCGTACAACCAAAGGGCCCACTGTCTAATCGAACCACCATTCCTTATTCTAGAAGCCTCAGCCCAAGAAAGGTTATACTTATCAGATAGGTAATTTCCAATATCTTTTCCTGAAATATCGTTATTTGATTCAATCAATTTTACAATTTCTAGAAGAATACTTTCTGAATTTGCACTTATCCAAATAGCTTCACTAAAGTTTGAGAACTTATTAATCCTATCTAGAGCTAACATGTAACTATTTTTTTCAATAATAACAAGTTCAAATCGCTTTAGAACTGCAAGTGCGTTTCGATAGCCTTTCGGCTTCTCTTCTTCCTTAGCTACATCTCCATTTTCTTTCAACCAATTTAATGTCTCTAAGACTAAGGCTGGTGATGCGGGGGCAGTAAATATATTACTCTTTCTTCGCCTCCGTTCTGATTTTAGTCTTTCAGTAACGACATCCCCCTGATCACGGTATACCCAGCCATTACCTGACACCTCTATAAATCCGCATAACTCTAACCACCGACAAAGCCTAACTGTATAACTATGCCATGTTTTTTCAGCATATTTGTTGTGGGGAAATAATTGTTTCAGAGTTTCAATTAGAGCATTAACCGTCACAGAAGAGCGGGAAGCTTTTTCTTTAAAGGCATGTGTAAAAGCATGCTTTTTGAATTTTTCTCGTATGGCTTTTAGAATACTAGCTTCATTACCTTCTAAGATATCTTCACTAAGCGAATAAAGGCCGCCCTCCCTGTTAGCAACCCCAAACATAACCATATCAGAACCAATATTTTGAATTGTTCCTTCAGATAATGTTGCTTTTCCTGATAGATCTTGTATTGAAAGTTTAACCCCATGATCAAGGTATCTAACCACTTTGTATAATGATGAAAAATCAGTAGACGGAAGATACCTCAAAGGTATAACAGGGACATTCCCTGTTAATATGTACTCTCTGAAAATATCCCAGTAGACATTCAGTCTATCACCACTCCTGATGACCAATCGTCTATTAATAAGTGACTTTAAAGTATCAGGACCTGATGTTTCGATTATCTCAAACCAGTCAACTGGCGCTCGTTGAGCTATTAGTTTTAAACAAGCTGCTTCACCCGGCTCAAGCTCTTCCATATCTTCTTTAAACAAACTTGCAATATCTAGCTTATTCTCTAGCAAGTCGTTCTGATCAAAACCATTATCAATTTTATCATAAAGGTGAATACACAACTTTTTTAGTAGCCAAGGGTATCCCTGACTACTTGCAATTAGGTTGTGTTTCAAATCAGTGTGTAACTTCTGGTTAATTTCTTTTTCAAATATACTTATCGCAGCGCCGGACTCGCCATCAGAAAAAGGGACTAATTTTCTAGTGACACGATAATCTGAAAGTTGATGCCAAAAGAAATAAGCAGGGTGCTCACTATGAGTTGTACTATCAGTTTTCCAAGCAAAGCCTAAGCAAAAATTAAGTTTAATAGATGCTGCATTTAGTAGTAATGACTTGGCTTTTTCAAATACTTCAAATAGCTCTGGTTTAGAATATAGCTCTTCAAACTGATCAAAAACCAATGTTACGATCTGGTTTTTTGGTTCTAATGACTCTAAGAACACTCGAATTGCTTCAGAATTAAGCGGACTACCAACATCAGATAGTATTAGATTGATATTTTGATCACCAAAGCCAGACTTTTGTGCGCTTTTCAAAGCATTCAATAATGAAGAGTAGATATACTCTGGGCCTGTCGCTGCACGAACATCAACAGGGAAAACAAAAAATTTATTCTTATTCTGATAATTTCCCGCTTTACTTTTTAGCTTAGCTATAAACGAACTTTTCCCCATTCCAGAATTCCCTGTTATGGCGAAAATTCGAGTGTTGGTTTTCTTTTCCTTAATGTTTTTTAAAAACTCAAATATATAGTTTATATCTTTCGTTCTACCGACAAAATCCTGAGGTCGAGCTGGGCGATAATCAGTCCATGCATCACCAGTTTGTACCTGAACAACATCTACTACTTTAGGTGTTTCTATTTCAGTAGTTCTGGCTGCTTGGCTTTTCATAAGAGAAAAGTCTAGCTTATTTAAACTAGTATCTGTTTCTGAAAGGTTTTCTAGAAGCTTGGGGTCGGTTACCAATTCATTTTTATTTGCGTAATAACATATCACTCCAGAAGGAATACCACCTGATAATGTTGCAGCAGCCCAAAACATTCCATATTTTGTGACTAATAATACCCATTCTCCAATAAGATTTTCACTGCCAGCATATTCTGATGCTTTATCCTCTGGCCGACTTTTTATTACTCCAGCACTAATAAGTGATTCAATAACTTTCTCAGGATCATAAAAACTTAACTTGGTTGCTTGTTCTTGTGGTTTATTTTTCCATTCTTTAACGAAGCCCTTTGCTTCTTTTCCATAGTCGCCAGTGGCGATAAGCCACGCTTCTGAATAATCCTTAAAAATCAGTGTGCCAGCTAGGTTCTTGAGAATATTTGCATCGATATTTTTGTCCCGATATGCCTTGCACTCTACATATATTTCTTTGCCACTGATTTTGTGACGACATAACAAGTCTAACTCTACAGCAGTAAATCTTATTTCTTTGATAACTTCATACGACTGCGCCTTCAAGAGCTTTTCAGTTAGCTCTTCCAGAAGATCGCCTCTCTCTTTAGGTGAGGCCGACTCATTTAGTGCAACTTCTATTTTCATTAAATATTTCCGTATTCGTTAACGTACGCAAGAACCTATCAACTATTAGATCCCTAAATGGGGAGTTTAAACACCTCATTTGGGAATTCGTAGGCCTTAGGTGAATGCCAACAGTCAGTATAAAAACATGTTTTTAATAAGATATCATAGATTTGATCAAAACCGAGAACGACAAAATACAACTATGCGTGTTATTTCTACACGCCTCACGATTAGTAATAGGAAGTCTAACTAAACTCTTGGGATGAGATGGAATGCGTTTGCCTTCGCCAGGACGGGAAAGGGCAAAAGCGAGTTGAACGAAGCCTGTTTCAGCTAGTTTTCATTAACAGCTATCTGATACATAGCAATTAGACTTACCTTGAATGCCTCTAATCCTCGAATCACGTACTTTTTCCCATTCATCAGCGGGGTCCATTCTTGACCAAGCTTCAAATAGCTGAGTTTGTTGCCTGCTTAGTCTTAGGCCGTATTGATCTCGCATGTAGAAATAGATTCTAGCAATATCACCC
The DNA here is from genome assembly GCF_019209835.1 of Enterovibrio paralichthyis. Lineage (NCBI taxonomy): Bacteria > Pseudomonadati > Pseudomonadota > Gammaproteobacteria > Vibrionales > Vibrionaceae > Enterovibrio > Enterovibrio paralichthyis. Next base: position 55,226 of record NZ_JAHUTS010000019.1, read on the forward strand.
TGACGGTTAGCTGGCGGTTCTACTCGACGGTCTTTGAAATCAACTTCGAAATCACATTGACCATAGGATCTTGGTTCATTCGGAATCATACCAAATCGAAAATTTGATCTATCCCCATTGAGTTCTCCTACAGATGGTACAAGGTTATGGAGATCCGACACCATTTTAGAAAACTCAGGATCATTCTTTTCACAGTTCCGACGACCACCATTTTGCCAGCATTGGCGTTGATGGCCAATTTCCCAAGCTGAGACAACGTGCTCCCACTCTAAGCGTTCTCCTCGTTTCGGTTGCTTCCTTGGTTCATATCCGCAAGATGCAGCATCAATCGCACCATCATTGTTATAGCTACATCCACAGTAAAACGTACTCTGGTTGTCTTGGTAAATTTCTCGGGCAAATCGTTTTGCCTGGCTGAACGATGTTGGGTGTTCTGCAAATGCAGGGATAGCGAACAACGCTATTAAGAAGGTAACGAGAAAATTAGTTCTATTCATGTAAATTGGCCAAAAATGACAGTTAAATTCATTTTAATGATTTTGATAGAAAATACAGCAAGATGAAGAGCCCCTTCGAGAGGGGCTGGTTGATGGGAGCCTAGTTGGCTAGTTGGCGGGGTTATCTGTTTCCTCTTCAGTGATATCGTCATCGGTTGAAGGCACCGCTTGCTCAACTTCTGCTTCTTTACCCTTAGCTTGGGCTGATTTTCGTGCTCGAATTTCGATATCAATTATGCGTCGAGCCAGTTTGATGATGCGCTGTTGCCATGCGTAGTTGCCATCAACACGTTGCTTGTTGCTAAGCACGCTAGACAACCAGAGTGTGTCCATTGAGATCATCAACGCATCGAGTTTGCGAACTAAGCCGACAAACTGGCCAACCTGAGGCGAGCTGATTTTGGCGATGAAGGTAATCGGGTCGGTGTAGTCAGGTACTTCATCGATGCCGTTGGACTCCATCAGTTTGTCCAAACGAGCTTGTTCTTTGTCTACCGCCTTAGCGCAATCCTCGATCAACTGGCTAATGATCTGTTCCACTTCATCAATTTCGTTCTCATCGCCAATGATGCGTAGGATGACATCGATTCCGTAAAGCGCACTGACCGTGCGCCTAAAAACACGGTCAACGACACGTTGCGCCTGTAAGCTGTTAATTGTGAATGATTGTTCAAAGATGGGTTTTGAGTAATTGGGTTTTGCTTGGGCCATAAGTTTGCTCCTGATATGACAATAATCAGTCCCTAGACTAATCCTCTGTGAGGTAATGGCCTTTCAGCTAGGTGGAAGAATTGAGCATCTTTCTAACTATCCTGTCTGGATAAGACGGTTACACTGACTATCAAATATTGCTGATCTGTTTCAGTGATATCTGCGCCTGAGAGCATGAGCTCAAAGGAAGCCCGCCGCTGAGTTTTCTCAGTGGTACTAAGAGGTAGCTAGCCTCCTTAAACAAATAGCCTGCATGTTTTTACATGCTCAACCATGCGTTCCTTACGGTTCGCCTTTTCACCACCCAACTGGGGGAGTTTTCCCCAGTTGGGGGTGACTCCTTCAAAACCAACATAAGGAGTCACCAATGGAATATATCTTCGGATTTATTATCCAAATCGCAGGCATTATGTTACTTGCAAAACTGAGCTGGTCGCTTTTGCGATTGCTTGCTCGTCAAAGCGTGCGCCCGTTTCGATTTGTATTTACTCAAATCAAGCGGTTGCTCACACCAACACCAAAACGTCGTCCAATGGCAGTGCCTAAAGCTCCTGGTATGCCCCGTTTGACATCTGCGTTTTACAAAGAGCCACATCAGTACGACATGGCTTTACTCGAAATACCAACCTATCTGCGTCGTCAGTCTTCTTTGCCCAGCCGGGTAGAAGCGACTGTGTGCACAGAGTTCAACTAAGACGAGGAGAACATCATGAAAAACCAAGTAACACTCATAGGCTACGTTGGCTCTGAGCCAGAGACACGAGCCTATCCATCAGGTGATTTAGTGACCAGTATTTCACTGGCCACTTCTGAGAAATGGCGCGACCGTCAATCCAATGAGCTTAAAGAGCATACGGAATGGCATCGGATCGTTTTTCGAGACCGTGGTGGATTTAAGTTAGGGCTAAGAGCAAAAGATTTGATCCAAAAAGGAGCGAAGCTTTTTGTTCAAGGGCCTCAGCGCACGCGCTCATGGGAGAAAGATGGTATTAAGCATCGATTGACCGAAGTGGACGCGGACGAATTTCTGCTTCTTGATAGTGTGAACAAAGCATCCGAGCCATCACCGGCAGATGATGCGGGCTCCCAAGGTAATTGGGCACAAACATATCCTGAACCAGATTTTTAACTGAGCGAAAACGCTTTAACCCAGTCGGGAGTACTTTCCCGTCAGGGGCAGACTCCCACTTTGATTGTCGGAGTCCAAAATGGAAAAACCAAAGCTAATCCAACGCTTTGCTGAGCGCTTTAGTGTCGATCCAAATAAGTTGTTCGATACCCTAAAAGCAACAGCATTCAAGCAACGTGACGGTAGTGCACCGACCAATGAGCAGATGATGGCGCTCTTGGTGGTTGCAGATCAGTACGGCTTGAACCCTTTCACCAAAGAGATTTTTGCGTTCCCTGATAAACAAGCTGGAATTATTCCAGTGGTAGGTGTCGATGGATGGTCTCGCATCATCAATCAACACGACCAGTTTGATGGCATGGAGTTCAAGACTTCAGAAAACAAAGTCTCACTGGATGGCGCGAAAGAATGCCCTGAATGGATGGAATGCATCATCTATCGGCGCGACCGTTCGCACCCAGTCAAAATCACTGAGTATCTGGATGAAGTCTATCGACCGCCTTTTGAAGGTAACGGCAAAAATGGCCCTTACCGTGTAGATGGTCCATGGCAGACGCACACTAAGCGAATGCTAAGACATAAATCCATGATCCAGTGTTCCCGCATTGCGTTTGGCTTTGTGGGAATTTTCGATCAAGACGAAGCGGAGCGAATTATCGAAGGCCAAGCAACACACGTTGTTGAGCCATCTGTGATTCCACCTGCGCAAGTTGATGATCGAACCCGAGGGCTTGTTTACAAGCTTATCGAGCGGGCGGAAGCTTCAAACGCATGGAATAGTGCATTGGAATATGCCAATGAACATTTTCAAGGTGTTGAACTGACGTTTGCGAAACAAGAAATATTTAATGCACAGCAACAAGCAGCCAAAGCGCTCACACAGCCTGTAGCTTCTTAGCGCCACGCATTCATTTTACGAACCCTGGCGGGATTATTCTCCCGTCAGGGGGAAGGTCTCGTCTTTTTTTGGAGATCTTCCATGACTAAATCAGCCTCACTTTTTCGCTTGGTATTGGTTGTTGCCCTTGTCGTAGGTTCGATTCAAGCCGGTATAGCGGCAATTGATTCGGTTCAAGCAAGTGTTGTTCAGCACCAAACAGCGTTAGCACAAGCTGCAAAGTAACCACTTAACCCTGAAGGGGAGTTCTCTCCTTCGGGGGAGTCTCCCCTCAAAGGAGGCAATATGAAGGTTATCGACCTATCACAACGTACTCCTGCATGGCACCAGTGGCGCATTGCAGGGGTTACGGCATCTGAAGCCCCAATTATTATGGGGCGTTCACCCTACAAAACACCTTGGCGATTATGGGCAGAAAAAACCGGATTCGTATTACCGGAAGACCTGTCGAATAATCCTAATGTGCTTCGAGGTATTCGGTTGGAGCCTCAAGCAAGGCGAGCATTTGAGAATGCGCATAATGACTTTCTTCTGCCGTTATGTGCAGAAGCCGATCATAACGCAATCTTTCGAGCTAGCTTTGATGGCATCAACGATGCGGGTGAACCCGTTGAATTGAAATGTCCTTGCCAGTCAGTTTTTGAGGATGTGCAAGCTCACAGAGAACAAAGCGAGGCATATCAGTTGTATTGGGTGCAAGTACAGCATCAAATACTGGTCGCCAATAGCACGCGAGGTTGGTTGGTTTTCTATTTTGAGGATCAACTGATTGAGTTTGAAATACAACGAGACGCGGCGTTCTTAACTGAGTTGCAAGAAACAGCGCTTCAGTTTTGGGAGTTAGTACAGACCAAAAAAGAACCGTCAAAATGCCCTGAGCAAGATTGTTTTGTTCCCAAGGGTGAAGCCCAATACCGTTGGACATCGCTGTCTCGACAGTATTGCTCAGCACATGCCGAAGTGGTCCGACTGGAAAATCACATTAAATCTTTGAAAGAGGAAATGCGAGACGCCCAGTCAAAATTGGTCGCCATGATGGGTAACTACGCTCATGCCGACTATGCTGGGGTCAAACTCAGCCGCTACATGATGGCGGGCACGGTGGACTATAAGCAATTGGCCACCGATAAGTTAGGCGAGCTGGATGAACAGGTTTTAGCCGCTTACCGAAAAGTGCCACAAGAGCGGTTGCGCATTAGCACCAATAAGCCAGAGCAGCCCGTTGAAACACCAATCAAAATCAGTCTTGAGCAAGATAACTTGGTTCTGCCAGGTGACTCGCCGAGCTCATTTTACTTTTAACGTTCACTTGGAGCCGATTTCGGCTCCTTTCTCATGCGCTTACATCGAGTGCATCAGAAAGCAGTTTCACTCGTAGCCAATGCTGGGTACGAATGATAGAGCGAGCTGAACTCTCACATACACAGCCATACCACAATCAACACACCACCCGACGGGGACTTCATTCCCTGTTGGGGCATGGGGCCTCGTTAAAACTAATGAGGTTTACCATGACTGAACAATCCCCATTTTTGGTTCAAGTGAATCAAGCGTTTAATGTCCCGGCTCCTGATGCTTTCGTTCTGGAAGGATTTAGTGCCGACACTACCCATCCAAACATTCCCGTTCGCAAGGACGAGTATGTTTTTAGAAAAGAAGACTTACGTGACGTATTGGCGTTCTTGTCTAACCCAGACGGTGACGGTTTGTATATTACAGGCCCCACAGGATGCGGTAAGACCTCGCTAATTTGCCAAGTTGCTTCTCGATTGAATTGGCCTGTTCAGCAAATTACTGCGCATGGTCGATTGGAGTTGTCCGATCTTATCGGTCACCACACGCTGGTTAATGGCAACATGACCTTTGTGTATGGACCGCTAGCACTGGCTGTAAAGCATGGCCATTTGCTGATCATTAATGAAATGGATCTTGCTGAGCCTGCTGAACTGGCTGGACTCAATGACATTTTGGAAGGTGCCCCGTTGGTCATCGCACAAAATGGCGGTGAGATCATCATGCCACATAACAAGTTTCGTTTTATCGCTACCGGCAACAGTGCGGGCAGCGGTGACCAGACGGGCTTGTATCAAGGTGTGCTTCAACAGAATTTGGCTTTCCTTGATCGCTTTAGAATCATTGAAGCGACCTATGCAGAGCCATCTGTAGAGGAAGCCATTCTGGAGAATGTTGCGCCGGGCTTGCCAGAGGTCTTTCGCCAAAAAATGGTGAAAGTGGCTGGTGACATTCGTCGTCTTTTTATTGGGGGCGCGGATGGCGGTGCTGAGCTTAGTATCACCATGTCCACTCGGACCTTGGTGCGCTGGGCAAAGCTAACACTTGCTTTTAAAGGCGCTCCTAACGCAGTGGAGTATGCACTGGTTCGGTCTTTGACGGCTCGTGCTGAGTTGGAGCAACGTGAAGCCATTCACCGTATTGCCGCTGATGTCTTCGGTGACCACTGGGAGGATTGATGATGGAAAAGTGCTTTGCTCTTTACCGTTACAGTCATTCTGATGGGACAGCCAAAGAATGGGCCATTTACGTTGGATCAGACACCCAGGAGATTGAAGTTCGGTTTGGAAAAGCCGGTCAATTGTCGCAGCAGCGATTGATTGATTCGACTGATCCTAACGCTGAAGCAGACCGAAGAATCAATGAGAAAATCAACAAGGGTTATCGATTTGTTGGACAAGTCGGCATTGATCATCAAGGGCGGCCATTTGAACTCTCAAATGCGCTAGATAGCGTCGCGTGCGCCAATAACGTCAGTTGGGAGTTTCGTACTCGCAAGGACGTCAATGGCCAAATCTCGCTGGCTCAAAAAGCGTTGTTCGATATGGCAAAGCTGCTTGAAGCCTATGGCTTGGCTGTTATTGATGATAACCAGGTCAGGATTGGAGAATGGTCATTAGGGTTTTGCAAAAGCGGATTACCTAGTACCAATCAAATCAGCATGGTGTCAGGTGAAGGCGCTGGCATTGTTAACACTGATGATGGCCCGTGGCCATTGTTGCTGTTACTGGCCTTTAAGCGTCAATTACCACCTCTGTGTTCGCTCACAGTAGCGAGTCCTGAAGGGATAGAAGTATCCGACCAACTGAAGTTGGAAAAAGATGTATTGCGGTTACTAGGCAGTGATTTAGAGCGGGTTCGCCCGATTGCTGAAGCACTGGACTTAATGCCTGCGAAAATCGATCTCAACCAATCGTCGCCTGATTCGCAAAATTACTATTTCTGATAGTGATGTTGCCATTAGCGCGTCAACGACTACCACCCAAATGGGGGCCATTGCTCCTGTTGGGAGTGGTGCGTCCCCATCTCGCATGAGGATGTACTATGAGTATTCAAACCCTCGACAAACTTTTGATTTGTCACATCGACTGTTCCATCTGGAGCGGTAGAAAAAAACTAAGGCCTGAAGATTTCAGACTAGCCAATGGCAGCCAACTTCCACCGAAGGATGTTGCCAGCTTAGGGAGTAAAAAAATTTGCGACCCTGAGGCATTGGCGAACTTTGAAAGGCTTAAGAAAGAAGCGCAGCGCTTGTGTGAGCAAGTCGGTGTGCGGTTCTTAGGTGGCTATGCCGTCCCTGAAGACCGAATTGATCAAATTGTTCCAGAACTTGACCGGATCGGTCAGGAGTTTGCGCAGTGCAAGCAGTTGTTCTTGGACAACTATGATCAGGTGACGTTTGACTGGGTTGCAAAACACCCGGAATTTGCAGATGCAATCCGGCGTGCGCTGTCACCCATCGAAGACGTGGAACAACGGCTTCAGTTCGATTATGCCATCTATCGAATGCAACCGGCTGACCAAGCTGGTGGCTTAGATGACAAGGTCAATGGTATGGGACACACCCTCTTTAGGGAGGTGGCTCGTGATGCCAATGATCTCTTTGAGCGTTCCGTTGCAGGTAAGAATCAAATCAGTCAGCGAGCCCTTAACCCTCTCAAACGGTTAAGAGACAAGTTGGATGGTTTGTCATTCCTGGATCATCGAGTTCAGCCGATGGTCGAAGCGATGGACAATTTATTTGTTCGTCTGCCGAAGACCGGCCCTGTGACAGACAATCTCTATCACGAACTGATGGCGACCATTTTAATTTTGTCTGATCCAGACAAGATGAGAATGCACGGTGAAGGACAATTGGATATCAGACAACTGATGCCCAAACCTGAACCTAAACCCGCACAGCCAGTATCTGCTCAGGCAGATAACTTGTGTGCAATACCACAACCAACCGTCAGACCAAACCTTGGTTCGACTGTACCAAACTCATTTTATTTCTAACGTCCTTGAGGGCATGTTGCCCTGAAGGGCGCATGTCCTCTGAACTATGTAAGAGGAAATTATGCAATCAACCATCCATAACCCCAGCCAACTGAACCAGTTTGAAGCACATTTTCGTGGTGTGACTGATGCGGTTGAAAGTGAATCGATACCAGAAGTGGCGTGTTGTCGAACGTTAGTACAACGGTCGTACTCAACACATAGTGTCTTGATCCCCAAGAACCCTGTTTTGATCGCAGATGCGGACGCACAAGGAGTTTGGGTAACGGCCATGGTATTTGTTCCAAACATGGCATTGCAGCAAACCGCTTATGAGCGGGCCTGGCTGCAATATCAACACGAGGTGTCTACTCAGTTACAAGACCAGTACGGTCTGACATTGGATGACATCCTGAGTTTAGACCAGCTTAAAACGTCATTTGAGCAGCACGAGAGTCCAGCTCAATTGGTGGCTTGGTTAGGTCAAAAATACGACCTGGATAAGCTAAAAGCACAGGTTTAAACACTTACATTCCCAGCGGGGAAACGCTCCCGCTGAGGGAGTATTCCCCCTAATAATTAGGAGACTCCCATGAATCATCCATTAAAAAACGCACTGCCAATCGTTGCCGCCGCTTATGGCGAAAAGTTTGGTGTGAAGGTGCTTATTCAAGGACAAGATGCGTTTACCGATGGTGAGCGGATTGTGATCCCAACAGCAAACCCAGACGACCCACACTATCAACAGATAGCTTGGGGTTATCTGGCTCATGAAGCGGCGCATATTCGGCATACCAATTTTGACATGGTGAAGAAGGCGTCGTCTAAGCCGATCCGTAAGGCACTTCTCAATATTATTGAGGATGTGCGCATTGAAAACGAATTGGCAAAGGATTACCCCGGAACCCGGCGCAGTATTTCGCAAGTGATTGAGTACATGGTGGACACACAGCAAATGTGTGTACCTGAACAGCCTGAGCCTGCATCTAACTTGCAAGCCTGGTTGTTGTTTCGCTTGAGATGCCATTTTCTGGGCCAGAAAGCGCTGACGCCTTTGTATCAAGCTGTTGATGAAAGAGTGAGACAACTCTTTCCTGCCGCAGCGATGAGCCGGTTAAGCGCTATGCTGACAGCAGTGCCTAGCCTGGCATCTACAGGTGAAGTGCTGAAACTTGTCGATGCCATCGTTGCCATGTTGGAAGAAGAATCTCGTCCACCACAGGATGAGTCTGATGCTGATGGCGGTGATGACATTGGACAAGATGCGAGTAATGACAGCAATAGCAGTAGTGACAGTCAAACCCCGGAAACAGGTTCGTCTGCAACAGGGGATGCTGCTGAAACGAGTGATTCTGATAACTCTGATCAAGCTGACAATTTGCGACAAGCCTTAGAGGCCAGTGCCGCTCAGTTTGAACCCGATACCTTTGCCCAAGTGGCAGAAGTGTTGTCGGAACAAGCTGAAGGACATCAGGGCGTCACTCCACTCAGTTTGCCCCAAGCAGAGCAGGCTATGTTGGGTGATGAGGCCATTTTGACCTTATCGGCGTCTGAGTCGGCTCAAATTCGAGCCCGACTTAGGGGCATGGTTCAGTCCAGTCAGGACAATCGGAATCATGCCAAACGGTACGGTCTTCGAGTTGCAACTCATCGTCTTGCCGCTTCACAAGCAGGTGAGTCGAGATTGTTTATTCAAAGGCAGCCGCGCATTGCGCCCAATGCTGCTGTGCACTTGCTTGTTGATATATCGGGCTCAATGGGTAAGCCCATTGGCGAAGGTAATCGCAAGTACTTTCATGTTGCCAATGAAGCCGCTTTGGCTTTGGCCATGGCACTGGAAGGCATACCGGGTGTTGTACCTGCGGTCAGTTATTTTCCTGGTATTCATCAGGAAGTTTCTATCGCGTTATTGCCCAAGCAATCGGTTCGACATCGGGCCGCCTGTTTTGACCAAAAACCACGAGGTTGTACCCCTATGGCACAAGCAATGTGGTTTGCGGCAAACAGTTTGTTAGCACAAAAACAGAAGCGAAAGCTAATGATAGTGCTAACGGATGGTGACCCAGATGATTGGGCTGCCACGCATGACATTGTTGACCGGTGCAGACGCAGTGGCTTTGAGCTGCTGGGGATCGGGATTCAAACACGCAGTGTTGAGAAATTCTTTCCTCGAAGCATCGTGATTAACGACGTCAAAGATCTTAAGCGTGAGTTATTCGAAGTAACACAACAACTGTTAATTCAGTAACCACATCCATTTTACCACCCTGCGGGGACGATTCCGTCCCCTTCAGGGCATGGGTTCGTCTCCGTTTTTTTTTGGAGACTCCTATGAAAAACAGAAAGTTCTTAGCTGGCGAAGAAGCCGGTACTTACATCGTTCCTGAGCAAGTGACTGAAGCGGATATCTTAGATATGGCGCTCAAGCTTGCCCGTGGTCGATTGAGTAAAGGTCGAAAAATTGAACAGCCATCGTCGGCGTTCTCATACCTGCAAACACTGATGCACGAGTATGAGCACGAAGTCTTTGGCGTACTGTTTCTTGATACAAAGCATCGCGTTATTCGATTTGAAGAGCTGTTCAAAGGCACTTTAGATGCAGCGAGCGTTTATCCAAGGGAAGTAACAAAACGAGCGCTAGAACTTAATGCGGCAGCAGTGATACTGGTTCATAACCATCCATCGGGTGATCCTGAACCCAGTGAAGCTGATAAACGCATCACTCATCGACTCCGTGACGCCTTGTCACTTGTTGATATTCGAACGCTTGACCATGTCGTGGTCGCATCCGAGGGCTGCGTTTCGCTTGCCGAACGCGGTTATCTTTAATGAATGGGCGCATTGCCCATTCTCCTTCATCACAAAAGCAGTCCTATCAACACACGTCATCACAGCTCGAATTTCTATTTGAGTTTGATGATGCCCCAGTCACTTGGTCTGACACGGAAATCTGGCAGTTACGCGAAGGCATTCTATTGGATGCGATCCGTGTATTGCTGGACGGTCGTGTCAGTACTCGGTTGCGCAAGGATGTGTTGTCGTGGATTCAAAATGACGAAATAGCGCCATTTTGCTTTCGTGTTTGCGCGATGGCTGCCGTTGTCGATCCTGATGTGCTTCGTGAGTCCATCATGTGGCTATTAAGACGACATGGTATCCAGCTTGACTAACGCTCCTGTATTAACCGAACGGCTAATGCAGGACCTAAGCTGACTTTTACCACCTGTGGTAGGAGTCGGCATTTTACTTAAGGAGGTTATATGGCGTTACCTTTACAAATTGAAACAGTAAGGCCATATCTTAATGGCCAATGGCTTCAAGTCTTGGCGGCATTGGTGCCAGAACTTGATACCGCTATTGCTCGAAAAGGCCGTCATGTGGCTTGCCCTATTCATGGCGGTCGTGATGGCTTTAGGCTGTTCAAAGATGCTGAATATACCGGAGGTGGCGTTTGTAACACCTGCGGTATCTTTCATGATGGCTTTGAACTGTTGTCTTGGATTAATGGATGGAACTTTGCTCAGTCTATTGAAGCAATCGGTCAAGTTCTAGGTATTCAACCCGGACAAGTACCAACTCGGGTAATACTGAGCAACGCTGTTGATTGGAAGGCTAGAAAGCAGGAAGAGGACAAAGCGATTATCCATCGCTTGAATCAAACCTGGGGAGAAACGTTATCTCTTGCAGATACTCGTGCGCAACCTGTTTGGAACTACTTACATCGTCGTGGCATTGTGACGAGGCTTCGTCCTGAATGGGATTCGGTGCTGAGGTTTCATCCTAACTTGCCTTACCATGATGAAGATGGTCTGTTTATCGATAGCTACCCAGCACTGCTTGGTAAAATCGTTACTCAGCAAGGGCGTTCGGCCACGTTTCATCGGATCTACCTAAGTGAAGATGGATTCAAAGCGCCGGTTGAAAAGCCTAAAAAGATGATGCCGATACCAAGTGACCGAACAATCACTGGTGGTGCCATTCCGATAGGTGAGCCTGGTGAGGTATTAGGTGTTTCTGAAGGTATAGAGACGGCTTTAGCTGTTACCAGAGCAACGGGGCAAACATGTTGGTCGGTTGTGAATGCAACCCTACTGGCTAGGTTTGAACCACCAAGTAATGTGAAAATGCTGTACATCTGGGCAGACCACGATCTCTCTGAGACCGGCCTGAATGCAGCGAATGAACTCAAGAAAAAAGCCTGGCAAAAAGGCATCCTGACACAAGTCCTGATCCCTCCGATACCAACGTCACTCGGCGTGAAAAGTTGGGATTGGAATGATGTGCTGAATGTTTACGGTGCCATGGGCTTTCCGAAAGTTCATATCTGATCCAAGGGGCTTCGGCCCCTTTTTTGCGCCTTGCATATTTGAAAAAACATGGAGAATGAAAAATAGATAACCAATAGGAGAACAAACATGATGGTATTAACCCTGTTAACAAAGCAGATTGATGGTGAGTTTACGGTTTACTGGAAGACCGGCCTTCGAAGAGGTGGTGAGCTAAAGGTCAATTTAGGTGAGCAATACGACATGCTACCTGAGCAGCAAAAGCCAATTGCCGCTGAGCTCTATGCAATTCACCACCTACTGTCAGTGAAAGAGGTGATGGGAAGTAACCGAAGCGGCAATGGGCTTCAAATCCGAGTCAGTAAAGGAGCCATCAAAAAGTTACAGAAACAACGCTCAACTCAGCATTCACTTTACAGCCTGACTAGGTTTTTGCTCACCCGTTACCAAGAAGCACAGATCTCGGTAGAAAAACGGGAAGATTGGCTCTCACATTCCTTCGAAGAATACAGCGTCGATAATGTTTCAGTGAGAGAAATCGATGAGGTCATCAACGTTCCGAACATTGGACCTGTCGTGGTGACTCGTCACGCGCTAGAAAGATTCGTGGAAAGGCTTTCAGACGGTGTACCTAAGCATCCTTGGAAGGCTTTGTGCACAAAGCTGCTATGCTCAGGGCTAACTAAAGCACAGTTACCAGGACGCGTCGCTATCCAAAAATCAAAAAAATATGCACAAGAGGCCGAGTTCTGGCAGCATGTTGGTAGCAATATGCACTTCGTTGTTGTGCCAAATGGTTTAATAAAAACGTTGGTTACTGTCTTCGTAGCTAAGTGAGAATATTTGGAACTAGCAGATAGAAAATGTTCTCTATATGCCAAAAACTTAAAAGATGTATTTCATTCATTTTCGACCAGAATGTTGAGAGTGCTCCATTTCCAGATTATCTAAATCTTCAACTTCTTCCAAGCAGTCATCATCGTAGCTTAATAAAGTATAAATAAACCCATCCTTCAACAGAATTGAGCTGGCGTATAACTCGGTTAATAGAATTCCATTACGCTTAGGTACGACCCAATCTATAGGATCTACAACATCATATTCATTTGGATAAGCTTGGTAATTTACATCTACACAAGAAGCTAATTGATCGGTAGATAGGTTGGTCTTTTGAATATAAAAATCAAAATGCGCAGTAGGAACAAAACGCTTAAACTGCTTGTTTTGGTGGATTACCATTGCTACTGGCGCTTTCTCAAGCCATGCTAGTCTTCTAAAAACAGCTTCCAAAGATGTGTTGCAGAAATCAGATATTTGCTTGATGTTATGCCAATTTACTTCGCCATCAGTCAAAGGCTTAACTAACCGCCTAGGCATTAATAATCCAGATGCAAAGCCATTCGCTTGGCGTTCGAGTGGATCTTTAAAGTAATCACCCATCTCAGAGTTGCCACACGCAAAATTCTGAGAAGAGCCTTGCATGATGTGCATGCAGACATGTCCTATTTCATGTGCCGAAGTGAAGTTTAGTCGTCGAGAATCAGGAATATTACTATTGATAATAATGCCTGCCCCATTTTCATTGCCTACAGCCTTACCTAAAAACTGATCAGATTCAAAAGCAAAGAATTCTATGCTAACAGGGAAGCTTTCGTCCGAAATAGCATTAATAAATTGATTTACATTTATAGGTAAATGATCAAAACCCAGATCTTCAAGTAAAGATTCGGCCTCCTTTGCTCCTTTTTGTTCTTCCATACCAACTCCTTACTTCTTGGTGAAGCGTTCCATCATTTCTCGTAATATACGCTGGTCCTGTTCTGGCAGCTTATCAAGTTCTCCCCACTTTCGATAGAATTCAGTGGTTTTATCTCCTGAATCTTCCGGAGCATCTTCTCCGGTTATTTCATAGGGTTTTACACCTAGTGCCGCAGCGATCTTTCTTAGCACAACAATAGTTGGCATTCGGCCTTCGTCTTTTTCTATTTTGCTCAGTGCTGCTGCTGTTATCCCAGCCTCGCTAGCCAGCCTTGACTGTGTCCAACCAAGTAACTCTCGCATGTGTTTTATGTTTTTACTGATAAGTGCGGCTTGTTGAATTTTGTCAGCCATAAAATATCCCTCCGTTGATTTATATATTAACAGCTGTTGATCTGTTTCGCTATAAGATGTAGCATATTAACAGTAGTTGAAATCTAAACCAGAGTTAATGAGGTGTCTAATGGCAAAAAATGCCCCTGTTGGTGATGGCCGTCGCATAGGAGCGGTGAAAAGTCGCTCGCAAACTCAAACCCATAGTGGCCATTGGGTAAAACGAGACGCTGACACCGGCCAATTTATGGATGTTAAAACATCTGATAAGCGCCCGTTCAAAGGTGTAAGAAAGGAGAAGTAAATTGAATGGTTTTGCACATGCATTAACAGGCGCTACATCTGGATTAGCAATCGCGCTATTGGAAAAAGAAGCGATAAAAGATAAGCCCGAACTACTTTTGGCCGCCCCGGTGGCTGGTTCGTTGTTCGGGAAACTGCCAGACATTGTCGAGCCTGCATTTAAAAATCCAAATCACAGGCAGTTCTTTCATAGTCTGGCCTTTGTGGGTTTAGTTGGGTATGGCCTGAAGAAAGTATATGACTGGAAGCCGGAAGACCGAACTGAAAAAGCTATCCGTCTGTTAGCACTGTGCGCTGCTGTGGGATATTTAAGCCACCTGATGCTAGATGCTACGACACCGAGAAGTCTGCCAGTTTTCGGCAAGCTTTAGAATGTTTCAACTGGAGATATCTAAATATGTCTGTGCAAAACAAGTTCATAAAATTTCATGACAAGATAAAACTCGGCAGAGAGGATGAAGCCTATCGGGAAGCCAGAGCCAAGGATAATAGTATCTTGGACGAACTCAAAACCGAATTTAAAAACGCGGGTTATCCAATAATAGAAACATTTATTCAGGGTTCTTTAAGCATGTATACAGGCATAAAGCACCCTGAAGCTGACTTTGATATCGATAGAGCAGTGGTTATTGATACAGACAGTGCTCCTGATGATCCAGTTGAAGTTAAAAAGCTTGTGCTAAAAGTATTGGAAAAGCGCGGCTTTAAAAATGCAAAAATCAAAAAGCCTTGTGTCACTGCTGACTACATGAATTTAAACCTGCATATCGACATTGTCATATACCGGAAACGAGATGAGCGGTATGAACTGGCAGTGGGTAAATTAAACTCAAATGCAGAAAACCGCGTGTGGTCTCCTTCCGAGCCAAAAAAACTGATACAACATGTTAATGACAGCAGCCAGTACATTGGATCAGCAGACCTGAAAATCAGACAGGTTAAACGCTTGGTCAGATACGTAAAACGCTGGCGCGACGAAAAGTTCGGCCAAAATGTTGGCAAAAAAGTGTTTTCAATTGGACTTACACTAATGCTGAAAGACAAGTTTTGTCCATCTATCAGCGATGACGGCAAAGTCAGTGACTTGCAATCGCTGCGCGACACTGTTTCAGCAATTTTGAATGCCAATTATTTCCAGTGGGTTGATGATGGTAAGTACAAAGTCAATGTGCGGTTACCGGTTCAACCATACAGAAATGTGTTTGAAAACAGTAGCATTGACACTGGAACACAGCTCTATAATAAGCTGAATGCGATGCTGACTAAACTTGATCAGGCATTGAACGAGGACTCTTTGCGTAAACAATGTGAAATTATGCAGGGGCTTTTCGGTGGCGATTTTGAAGTGCCAGAAAAGGAGCAAGACAGTAATGCCAAGAAAGTGGCTTATAGCAGTGCTGGGGTAGTTGGAACGTCACAGGGAGCATAATTTGCTAAGCGAAATAAAACAGCACCTTATCAAGCAGGGCTTCAACTGCATAACCATTGAAGCAGGTGCAGGAGAGAGGATCGTAGTGGAAACAACGATCCTTAATCACGCCATACAATTGATGATGGTAGAAGATCCTCCTTACTATAGCCTACCCGGATTTTTCTTAATTAACCCTGATTTCTTAGGCAGGCTGGCTCATGTATCTGTTCATGAATATGCGGGGATTCAGATTGGCGCTGTTTGTGTTAATGCACCAGAGTCCCTATCAGTCAATTTCGAACAACCACTATTAGTTGTAGAGGAATCGCTTCGCAGACATATCTCATTGTTAGAGAAGTGCATAACGAATCCAGATTGGAACCATAGTGAATTGCTTCGTGAGTTCTACAGTGACTGGTTGCGAATCTGTGATCCAGATAGCTTTAAACCCTTGTTGGCAAATATCGCAAAACCAGTCCTACAAACGTTATCGGTATATAGCCCGGTAAATGGCAAACAATTTGGCATCGAAAGCCACTATATGGTTCACCCGGCTGATGATTCGCTTTCGGGTATCAGTGATATTCAGCTGTCTATACAGAAAGATAATCGACGCATAGCAGGAAAAGCGGTTGTGATTCCAATCGAGACACTTACTCCTGCACCTAAACATTCAGATGCTCTCGATGAATGGTATTTACATACAATATCTTCGCTACCGATAAAGGTTAGAACTGAATTACAACAAAAATACGGTCAATGGCGTGAAACTGCTTATTGGGTCGTATTTACCGCCAAGACTGTTAATGATGAACGTACTTGGTTCGCACTGAAACTTAGCGGTAAAGCCAAAAAAGCGCTACCACTATCAGGTGAAAAGCTAAAAAACTGGAAATTAGAAGCTTTACCTATACGGCTCTTCAATCAAGAAAATACTGTGGAACGTGGTGGTGGTATTCTGACGTTAGCAGGCAAAAAGGTAGCTGTGATAGGTGTTGGTTCAGTAGGCAGTGAAATTGCGCATAAGTTGTCTGCTGCCGGTATTAGGCATTTAACATTAGTAGATCCTGACTTATATGAAATCAATAATCTATATCGCCATATTTTAGAACAGCATTGGGTGGGAGCACCTAAAACCGTAGCCTTAAGTGTAGCTCTTCAACGACAATTTCCCTGGTCTTGTGCACAATGGAAACTAGATAAACTGATGGAGTTTGCTCGAAGTAGCCGTATGAATGATTTTGACCTGATCGTTATTGCTATAGGCAATCCGACCCAGGAACGATTGTTTAAACAATACCTTTTGGATACCAACTCAAAAGTTGCAGTAATTAACAGTTGGTTGGAAGGTTATGGTGTCGGTGGCCATGCAACATTGGATATTTCCAATGCTAAGGGTTGCCTATTGTGCTCTTACGTTTGCCAGGAAACAGGTTGCAGAGGTCTGGTGTCGAATATGAATTTTATCGAACCTGACCAGGTAACCATGAAAAGCGTTGCTGGCTGTGGAGAACAATTTATTTCATATGGCGCAGCGAGTTCGGCTCAAACAGCTGTCATGGCAGCGAATTTGGCAATTCGGTATTTGGAAGGTAAACAAAATGAGTCTTGTAAGGTCAGCTGGAAGGGTTTAGATGAAGATGCAATGGCGGAGGGCATCAGGCTGACTCATCGTTACTACAATTTCAGCAGTTCGCTTGAATACTTACCTTTGGTTGATGAGGACTGCGATGTCTGTACTCATTGAGCAAGATACGGGCATCAAAGATACGAAAATTTACCTTTCCGAAGAGCTAATTGATCTTTGGTATTCTTACAGGCAGATGTCGCGTGATAGAAGCGAAGCTTTTGGGGCATTGATTGGTTCTCAGTCTGCTGACGCAAATGAGTTCTGGTTAGAACACTGCACTACTCCCCAGAAGGAGGATTCTGCCACCAGAGTTAACTTTAATATGCGTGCCCCACATCACCAGAAATCGGTTGATTCTTATTACAAAATCTCGCATGGCAAACTAGGCTACTTAGGCACATGGCATACACATCCTGAAGTAACACCCACCCCGTCGAATATTGATATTACAGATTGGAAGAAATGCATAAAACGTAACCCTGACAGAGAATTAGTCTTTGTGATTGTTGGTCAGAAGGACGTCTGTATCTTTCGGGAGATTAACGGATATTTTAAAAGAATTTTTAAGGAACAAATCGATGACTGACGAGAGGTTAAATTTTCATCAAGCATGTTTTTATCCCATAGAGTCATTAGACAAGCTCACGGAGTTTCTATCGAGTATTAAGACATCTTTTGCGTGGGAGCATGTTGGATTACTTACCGACGAGCGTGTGAAAAACCAGATATATATATTGTATTCACATGAGTTCCGAGCCAGTTTTCGGCTTAACATAATTGATGCGGAGCTTAAAGATGCTTTTTCATTGATGGGTTGTGGGGATAATATTGAGGTTCGCCACCTCCAGGGCCGAAACCTTTCCAAAGACGAGTATGGAGCAATAGATTCGTTATTAAAAATATGGGATTCCTGTGTTAACCAATCTATAGTCTTGTCAGTCAATGACGTTGTTGACTATATCTCTAGGAATATCGAACAGCGATTTAATAAAGGTCGTGGCAAAGATTTCACACAGTCGACAATCAATCAAGTTATGCGGGATAGTCATGGCTATTGTATGTTTGAAGGCTGCGGGGATAGGTTGGATATTGATTATCTAACGGGAGCATCTGGTAACTATTCATACTTGGCTCACAATGTTGCGTCTTCCGAGAGTGGCCCAAGGGGGATACCTTATCTATCTGAAGAACTTTCAAATGAGCCAGCTAATATCCTACTTCTATGCGACAAACATCACCGATTAATCGATAGAGTTGCGTGTGCTGATTACCCTGCATCTAGACTTACTCAAATGCGAACGGATTTTTTAATTAGTACTGAGAAATTACTTGAAGGACTGAGTTTTCAGCCTATTCCTGTATTTTCAGTTCTTTGGCCTGTAGGCGGACACGTTGTTTCCCCCCCTGAATCAAGAGACATTGCAGGAAGCTTATCTAGGTTAAGAACTCGCATTAGAGGAGCATTGAATAACCTTAGTGACAATGAGCGCCGATACAGAACCAAACCTGAAAGTTTTGTCAAAGAAATGGACGAAATTGTCACAGAAGAAGCCGAAACCATAGTCAATCAAACAAAGAATTATGGATATCGAGCGGCACTATTCGCATTTGGACCAATGCCTGCCTTGGTCGGATTAGGGGCATGTCTAGGAAATAAATCTGAAATCACGCCAATGCTTAGATATCGAGATGGAAACTGCTGGGTTTGGCCTCAGGATTATCGTTCAGACACACCTTACAAGGTGAACTGGAAGAACGAAATAGGAACATCACCTGAAGTCACGATCTCTATAGCGTTAACCCAATATCCTGAAGTAATGAAAAAGACTGCAACAGCTCTCGGTTATCCAGAGATTGAAATCGTAGCCAAGCAAATGGGTAATGCGGCGATCCCGCATCCGGAAAACGGGTTGGAATTAAAAAGTGAACTTCATGGAATACTGAAAAAACTTCATGACCAATTTGCTGTTAAGCGTATTCACTTGCTCATCTGTGCATCTAATGCAGCTAGTGTATTCGTGGGCCAAGCTTTCGATCTTTATCAGCCAGCACTTTTTGTATATGACTTTGAAGGTGACGAAATGAAAGCTAAGCTATGTGTAGAGCATGTAAAAGGAAAAGTTACTCTATCAATACCTTAACTTACGAAAACTCTGTTGTTTAGCAAGGGTATAATTTTGATAGACTGATGTTTAAAATCGAATGTTGGTACTCAGGTGATGCCTACATTCGATTTTTTGAGGTAAACGTCGGAAATTTGCTCCTCACAGAAAAATCATCATCAATTTCATCCATGATTCAAATTAAAGTAATTTAAAGGTTTTACCTATTTTTGTCGAACACACAGGATAGTCAGAAACACTCACAATTCCTTCATCTATCTGTTCAATCGCTCTAACGTGGATCTTTAGCATGTTAGCTCTATGAAATTTTCTGGAGCTGACAATGAGAACGCCTTTGTTACCTTGGTTTATCCTATGGGTGACCATCCCAATCATTATTTTCTTTCTATTCATCTTGCCCGCCCATGCTAGTGATGGGCAATTCTATCAGCGTGGTCAGGAAGGCTGGTTTTGGTATCAGGTCATTCCTGAGCCAGCGGAGGATGAAGAGCTTATAAAGCCGGAATCTGGTGCGGCAGAGTCGAGTCAGAGCGGGCTAAAGCCTTTCAGTGCTGCCTGGTTTCGTGAGCACATGCAGTCGTTCATGGACAAGGCAATTGATGAGCCGACGAATGAGAATGTCAGGGCTTATCTGTATCTTCAGCGCGTCATGATGGATAAGGGTTCACAGTTTGCTGATGTTAGTCAGCAGGTGGTCATGGGCGATCCTGTTTTGGATGAAATCAGTCGTAGACCCTTGGCGACTTATGCCGCCAATCGGATGGACCGAGAAGCTGGCGCTCAACGTGATGTAGCTTTAGGTGAAGTAGCAAAGCGAGCAGGCTTGTTCTTCTTTTATCGTTCGGATTGCCCTTACTGCCATGCTCAAGCGCCAATTATTGAGTCCATAGCCTTGAACTACGGTTTCGAGGTGTTTGCTATTGCTGTCGATGGCTTGCCTTTACCTGGTGGAGAATTTCCAAACTACAAAGTCGATTCAGGACAAGCTCAATCCCTGTCCGTTACGACTGTTCCAGCTGTGTTCTTAGTAGACCCGCCTAATGTTATTACTCCAATTGGCCAAGGTGCAATGAGCCTTGATGAGCTCAATAATCGAATCATTCTCGCAGCCCATCAAGCCGGTTGGATTGACGATCAAACTTACTATGCCACCAGACCTGTTCAGCCCGGCGTGTCACTCGCGATGTCAGCCCAAGAGCTTAACGAGAAGATATTACAGGACCCTGAGTTCCTTGTTCGCTATTTGCGTGCACAAGGAGGGTTATAACGATGAAAAAAGTATTCCAAGTATCGCTAATCGCCTGTGCGATTGGTTTTTCTTCTATAAGCCAAGCAAGCTTGCAACAGGAGATGAACCAGTTATTTGGTTCAATGACCAACACCACTGCGCCTGGTGTATTCGAGAGTCAGCGGCGTGGCGTTATATCTGGCGGAAGTGTTGTTGTCCGTAACAGAATCATGAACGAGAACCTCGTCTCTATGGTGCCTCCATCATTCCAAGCAGGTTGTGGCGGCATTGATATGTTCGCTGGAAGTTTGTCATTTGTTAATGCTGATCAGTTCGTTCAATTGCTTCGCTCTGTAGCGGCAAATGCCAAGGGGTACGCATTCCAATTGGCGCTCAGTGCTATGTGTGAGAAATGTTCCCAGCACATGGAGACTCTGCAAAAGAAAATCCAGCAGTTGAACGAGTATTTTGGCAATTCCTGTCAAATGGCTCAGGGAGTCGTGAACGATACCCTGTCCGCCTTTGGTAAGAAGGGGCAAACAGAAGCCAGCATGTTGAGCTCACTTAAAGGGGCTGGAGACATTTTTACCAGTTGGAGTGAATCCAATGGTAAGAACCCTTACGAGAATGCTTCAAGTGTCGCGGCATCTGATGTGAACAAAACGATTAAAGGCAACTTGGTTTGGCGAGCACTGAAACGTCACTCTGCATCAAGCTGGTTTGCATCGGGGGATGACCGTTTTCTAGAAGCGGTTATGTCTGTGACGGGTTCGATCATTGTTGGTGATCTAGCTAATGCCGCTGATGGCCAAGGTAAAGCCCCAAAACTGACCAGGCTGAATGGCAATAAAGTGACTATTGAGCATCTAATTCACGGCGGTAACGTCGCTATGTACCGATGTGACACAGTGACGCAAGACGGTTGTCTGAACCCGACAATTACTAACGTGACTCTTACTGGGTTATCAACCCAGGTAGAAAATTTACTTCTAGGTACAGGTTCTAGTAACGGCATTATTTTTAAATTTGCTCGAAATACAGGGGCAGCTAGCACCACTGAAAAAGCTTTTATGACCTCGGCTCCTGCGAGCATTGGCGGCATGATTCGAACACTTTCTGCATTAAATGAAGGAGCTGCTAGGTCGTTTGCTTCAAGAGCGGCACCATTTATTGCTGTTGAGATGGCCCGAGCATTGGTTGAAGACATGCTCAATGCAGCTAGAAGCACCTCTGGTGTGGAAGATCATGCCTATGCGAAGTTGTTAACGGAAGATCTTGAGCGTGCACGTCGCCAAATCAATGAGGAATACGCCGCGTTACAGCGAAGATACGGTTCAGAGCAAGAATTGCTGGCGCATTTTAATCAGGTGATTCAGACCATTCGCAAGCAGCGTTATTACACCGTTAAATCTACGGCACTGGGGGAATAGGTCATGTGGGAGATCTATTCCATCGGGGATTCGGCATTTTTAGAGCAGGTCTTGAACGCTGTCGCGATGATCACTGGTACAGGCGACTTTACTTCAATGGTTCGCATTGGCTTGCTCATTGGGGTATTGATGGTCTCTGTTCAGGCTTTAATGCAAGGTGGTCGTGGGATTAACTTTCAGCACGTTTTAGTCTCATGGCTAGTCTTTGCAACCATGTTTGGACCCAGTACCCGAGTGAGCATTGAGGATGCGTACACGGGGCAAGTTCGAGTGGTTGATAATGTACCTATCGGTGTTGCTGCCGCAGGCAGTACGATTTCGACTGTTGGCTTTCAAATCACGCGATTGTTTGAAACGGCGTTCTCAACTCCCGCCATGACGGAATACGGCTTTGCATCCAGTTTACAGTCACTGATTAAAGTGAGAAAACAGGTGATGGATCGCTCTGGGTTGGGTGATGCAAATCGTGTCGGCGGCTCGGACATCGAGCAATCGTGGTTTAATTACATCAAAGAGTGCACCTTGATTGGTATCGACATTGGCCAAAAGAACCTCGATCAGGTGCTGAGTGATCCTAACCCGATGACTGCGATTAGGTTTGATTCGCGCATTTATGGCACGCGCATCATGCTCAGTGGTAGCAGTAGCGATTTGGACTGCTCCGATGCCTATAGCCAGCTGAAACTCATGACAGAATCAACCTTCATTCCAAGGCTTAAACAGGTTCTGTCAGCCTCATTGGGGACTTCGTCAGCTACTGATACTGATGACGTGATCCGAAATGCACTGAATAACCTTGGTTTGGCTTCGGTTAACACCCAAGAGTACATGACCGCGTCGGTGCTTTTGCCTATTTATGAGCAAAGCGTGACGGGCAAGTATATGGATGATCAAGCTTTCACCGCTGCCGTGATGGTTAACCAAGCGATTGAGCAGCGCAATACGCAATGGGCGGCGGAGCAGACCCTGTTCCAAAGTATCGTTCGTCCGATGATGACGTTTTTTGAGGGTTTCATTTACGCCATCACCCCATTGATGGCCTTTGTGATTGCCCTTGGCCAAATCGGGATGCGAATGGCCGGGAAGTACTTGTTAATCCTGCTTTGGATTCAACTTTGGATGCCTGTCATGGCCATCATTAACCTATATATCCATTTAACTGTTGCTGGGAAAATGTCGGCTCTTGATGCCTTTGCAGGTACAGAAGTGCCATCTTTTGCTGGGATGATGCAGATGGATTCAGTGCTGCAAACCTGGATAGCTACTGGCGGCATGTTGGCGTCGAGTGTTCCGGCGATTTCGCTCATGCTCGTGTATGGCTCAGCAATAACCGCTACCCACTTGGCTGGACGTCTTCAAAACGGTGATGCCATTGATGAAAAGATGGCAAGTCCAGATGTCGCGAAAAATGCCCCGGTGATGCAATCACAGTCAATGTTCCAAAATTCAGCCCTCACTGGTTCTGCTATGACCGGCGCGTCAAACCTACTTAGCAGTTTCTCTGTCGGAAATGCGGTGGGTTCAATGGTCGGCTCTGCAAAAGAATCCATGACTCAGGCAACTCAAGCCTTTAGCCGTCAAGTTGGCAATACCATGAGCCGAACTTTTGGTGAAAAGCTAAGTTACGACAACCTTTCTTCGGTTGGACGTCAGATTGGTTCTTCTAATTCCGCATCTAGCGCCGTTGTTAATCAGGTCACTGATGACCTGCAAACACGGTATGGTTTCGGAGACGATAAAAAAGACGCTGTACGTGGCTTGGTATCGGGCGTGTTATCTGGCGGGCTAAGGGTTGGTGGCGATGGAACCATTACTAATCCCGGTGAGAAAGAAGTTGCCGATAAGGGTTTTCTTGGGAGGCTTCTTGGAACGGGAGGCAATGATTCTCCACAAGGTAATTTGCCTGGAGTTGATAAGCCAGATTCATCTCGTGTACCAAAACTATCAAGGGTACGAGCTGGGTTGGATCTAGGTGGTAACTTTAGTGGCCAAGTTGAGTCGTCAGAAGGCAGTTCTCGGTCTACGAGCGCAAATACGCTCACTGGGGAGATGCAAAGCTTGGCATCGAGTGATTCACGACGTGCTGAGTTTCGCGATGCGATGGTTAAGGACTTTTCAGATTCAAGACGCTCTGGCGTTGAGATGTCGTTGTCTAATCAAGACTATCAGTCACTTCAGAGTTCAGCACAAGACGTTATCACGGCATCAAACCGCTTTAGTGAGCTTGATCAGGCCAGCTACAGTCTATCAGGACAAAGGAACACGGATGGTGCGACGTTAACTCGATTAGCAGCGGATAATCCTGAAGTCATGGATTATTTAGGTCGCTATATGAACCAGCATGTTGAAGCAGGTAACCGATTACGTGAAAACCTTCCAATGTATCAGCGCTTGCTACCTGATGATAATCAGGCGTATGTGGCCGCAGCTATGGAGTCTTTAACCTATAGCAACTCCTCTACGCCCGCTGAACGAGACAATGACTATCAAGCAGCAATGACTGTTATGGCCATGGCTACCGGAGCCGATTTACGATCTATTCAGCCACGCTCTAATGAAGGCTTGTCATCAACGGCACCTACTTTTGGTGGCACTCAAAGCCAAGTTGAATCAGGTGTTCTGGGAGGCTATGAGGATGCTGCAACAGTTCAAACGCAGTTCAATTCGGCTCAATCTGCTTACCAAACCAATCTTTCTGGTGTAGATGGACAGCTGAATGCGCATCAGCAGCAAGCTCAGCAGACCGTAGCTACTGACACAAGTACCTATCAATCTGGACTAAACAGTGAAGCTGGCTCTCAGTGGCGATCTCGCATTATGGCTGATGATAGCGGAGTCTCTGGTGCTGAAATGTTCTTCAACAGCGCCAGTGCTATTGGTGATTTCAGTGGCAAGCATACTGATGCAGCATTGCATACCTTGAATCACTTTGGCGAAGACTATGAGAGTTACAAGGAGCAAGCGCTTGAAGACCCTGGCTCACGAGGTTTCTTGCACAATGCAACTGTGGCCAGCAAATCAACATGGGATGGGTTAAAAGCAGCCGTTGATGCCGGAACCTCTTTGGAAAATCCTTTGACGGCGTTTAATGATGCATACAGTGGATCGAGTTCGCAGTATGCCTCCGAAGTTAACTGGGGCACTAAGTCTGAAGCCATGTTGGCTGGGGCATTCGGTGCGGCAGTTAACAATCGATACGGTGAGTTCTTAGAACAGTACGCCGATGATTTTAAACAGGAAGCATACAGCGAAGGACAGAGAATGGGATTGACCCCGATTCAAAGTCAAGTGTTCGCTCAAGCTTTCAATGAAGGTTTGGCGGGGCGCGTATTCAACTCTGAAGACTCATCGAGTTGGTCGCCTGAAATGCTAGGTCTAAGGGAGCAAATGCTAAATGAGTATCGTCAAAAGGATGAGAGTGGCGCTTACATTCCTGACAGTGTGTCCAAAGAAGATAAAGCATTTGTGGATAAGCAGATAGCGGTGATCTCAAATGCATCGCTTGCGGGAGATTATGCTCAGAACAACTTGATCGATATTAGGGCCTATAACCAGGCATCAGGAAGGAACTGAAAATAGAAGGTAGCCAGCTTGTGGTTGGCTGGCTATTTTTTTGGCTTTTTGGGATACCTTGGATAAAAGCCATCAAAAAACGAATGGAGCTTATACCAATACCATTTTTCTTCAATGCTCAAAGTTCTACCCGAATCTTTAACTTGGCTACTCAAGAATCTAATTCCAGTACAAATAGCTAAGAAAAAGAGTCCCAAACCAACAATTGTCCAACTCGCTTGCCAATATGCGATTGCTAAAAACATAGTGGTGATGGCTATAAGGCCGATGGGGTTGCAGGTCGCTTTGAATCCCAAGTAGCTGAAAAAAACGACGGTGCAGAACAGAAATGGCAAAGCCGCTAACTTGGCAAATGCCGTTAATATTTCTGATGGAAAAAAATGAGCCGCAGCCAAAGTCGCCAGAAAAAGCCCCAGTGATATAACCCAGCAGCGTGCTGGTAAAGATTTAAGTAAGTTTGTCATCTTAGTACTCTCAAAGTGCACGGGCGGTGCACAATCAAATCATGTATCAGCATGTTAGTTCTCAAAAAGTGCTCTAGTGGTTTGCTCGGCCATAATCTCGCACACAGGACATTTAAGCTGAATGCGCTGTTGAGATACCGTCAAATACAGACTACCGCATCGACACCGGTGTAAGGATGCAAGCTGTGATCTTAAATCACGAGCTAGAACCCAACCTTCATTGATGGTCAGTTTTTTCCAGGGGATCTCAGCTGGAAGGTCTGCCTCTTCTCTTGCAACCAAGTACGCATCGTAAGCCTTCATCAAAGCATCGATATTTAATTGCTTGTAGACATTATCACCACCAATATTGACATAAAGCGCCATCAGCAGGGAGCCTTCAACTAGGGCTCTTCTGCTTTTAACGATGGCATCAGATTCTGGCAATTGACCAGGACAAGGTGACTTGCCAGTCACTTCTTTGTGCAGCCTTCTGATAATGTGGATTGGCAAACCTGTATCGAGCGCGATAATGGTCGTTCGAAATCCGTACTTAATAAGCAGCGAGGCTCGGGTAAACAGCTCACTTTTGGACAGGTTATCAATCATGCATCCCCCTTGTTGTTTAGGGTTGATAATAAATAAGCGATTCTTGGGATACCTGTGCCTTTGCTCTTCACCATCTCAATCAGTTGGCTTTGGTTACCCCTTGGTTGAAACAGCATGAATGATGAGGTCGCCACTCGTTGCAGGTCGTCAACACCGGCATTAATCAGTGCATCCACCACGTCGCGTGTAAGTCCAAAGCGCAAGACCGCCTCTTGCGGATCAATTCGCGATAATTCACGTGCTGCGTGTAGGTACGCCAAATTTAATTGATAGAAGTCTTGTTGATTGGTTGTCATTGACGGACCTCCAGTTCATGTAAAATATTGCGATAGATAGAAAGCACTCTTTGCCCATACCAGCGTGCACGCTCTTCGTTCCAACTGTGATAGCGGCCTATGCCAAGCTCTAAATCGTTTGGTGAAGACTTGATTGCTTCGGCCAAAATACTGGAGCCGACAGTAAGGTTGGTGATGGGGTCTAGCAGTTCAGCTGCTGAGCTCACTCGATGCCCATGCCAATGCAAATTGATTTGCATAAGGCCAATATCGAGCTGGTATTTTTCACTCTCTTGAAGTGCCTGGTTTAACAGTTGCTCCGCTTCTGTCTTAGATTTGGCGTAGGTTGCGTTTGAACCATTGCGAATTGCGTATGGCCATGGACTGGTCATGTTAAGACCTCGATGTGAGGCTGACTCAGCCAAGGCAACGGCGTAGAGCATGACTGGATCAATACCAACACTTTGTGCTGCTTTTTCCCACTGATAGCCCGGAAACGCATAGACTGAAGTGCTTGCGGACATAGCTATCACTAGGGCAACGGTTTTTGCTTTAATCGTTTTCATTTTTGTCCTCTAATTGATTTCCGAGAAGCGCCTGAATGGCTTTCGGGCTTATTCTTTTCAAAGGCACTGCGCTAAAATTGGCGATGCCTCTCGTGTAAACTTGTGCCGCTTTTGACCAGTCACCCACGGCAACAGGCGCTTGCATATCAAATCCTTTTTGCTGGTTCTGATGGTCTGCAATACCCTGTAATAGCCTTGGGTATTCACCCACTTCGTCCCGCAGCAAGTAAGCCTGGTAGCGTGTTAAAAACTCTTTTTGCTTAAAGGGGTATTCCCTGTCATCAACTTTGCAGAGTTCAACCCATCCCCCCATGTCTGAAATCACGCGGTGGATAAGTGCATCGTCAAACATCACGGATGTCCAAGCACCAACCTGACGAACAGCCTTGTCAACTTTGTTCCAAGCAACCATGGCTCTTGAACCCGAGTTGCCATCGATATGCTTGATGACGTCAGCGGGCTTTGGAAAAAATTGCCCAGTATCCGGTGATTGAATATGCCGAGTCAGACCGATTCGCACTTCTTCAATGCTATAAGCACGAAGGGCTTCAAATGCGATGGATAGCAATTGCGGTGATACGCTTTTGCCATACATGGCCCAAGCTGCTCCCCAAACTTCAGCAAACTCGCGTTTATCAACCTCCTGCACTTGAACGAACCTCCCGAATACCTGGTCCGGCCCAGCTTTCAGCGATGCGACGATTGCTTTCTTCAATATTCAATTGGTGATTGCTGCCCTTTAGGCTCGTCGATGATTGCTGTACTTCATCAATGCGAACGTACTCGTCTTCCCATTGCCGGTTTAAAAGCCAGTTATGTGGCATAGGGGTCTTAGTCCGATCTTGATACTGCAATCGGTTGTCTCGTTGCTCTTTCCAGCGTGTTAGCACTTCCAAGGCGAGTTCATGGTCTTCATTGAGGCCCATGCGTAGCCATTCTTCTTTGGCTTTAGCTTTTTTTTCTTTGCGTATTTGTACATCCCAGAAGTCTTCAAACTGTATGTGATAAACAGTTTTAACTGTTGGTTTATTGCTTCTCTCAGAGTCATCCGACCGTTGAGAGTCCCTTACCGGGTTGCCAACAGGCATAAACAATGATGAAAATTCTTCTGGAAGCCGAGCTTGAAAAGCGGCAAGAGATTTCAAAAGCGATGCCATACCAACGAAGTCGGCAGGTACATCTTTAAGCAACCGAAAGGCTGCCTTACCTTGGTTTGGGTTTTCGATTGGGTTGTGCTTCAGAAAGCTTCGAATCAAAGTCCAACCAGATTCCTCGCAACGAATCAGGAACTGATCTTGTTCTAACTCACTTAACGCCTTGGCAACCTGTTGCTCATCCCAGTTCAAGTCAGAAGCAACGTAACCAATCGGCAGTCGAAAGCAGCCAAGCAAATTACAATGCGGGCATGTAAGCAAATACAGTCCTAGCAACTTCGCTGAGTCACTCCAGGACAAAACATTTTGCTTTAGCCAAAAGCGGGTATAGACCTTGCCATAATCACGCATGGAGGTACTCGCTTTTGTGTTTACGTAAAATGCTGACCATTAGTTGCCCTTAATCCTACTGGTTACTGGCTTTCAGCTCGCTTGGGCATTCGGGGTAGATGTCCGGTCTTAACTGAGATCGGGTTACCTGTCCTTGCGTAGCTTGTTCGATGGGTAAAACGAATTCAGCGGGAACACGCCCTGATTTATTCAACCAAAACCAGACGTTTTGCTGTTTTGAGTTGATGGCTCGTGCTAATGCTGATTGCCCGCCGACCAAGTCAATGGCACGGCGGAGATGTTTTTGTGTCGTGTTGAACACTTCCATACCGTCTCCTGTTACAATAATAACTGTTACAAGATTGAATGTTACAGTTTAAACTGTAGGCAAGTCAACAGTTAAAATTGTTGAAAGGCTACAGTTTTATTTGTAGAATACGGGCTTATGAAAACTTTATCCGAACGACTAAACCATGCCTTGCAGCTTACTGGGGTGACTCAGTCTGAGTTGGCTCGTCGCATTGGTATCAAACAGCAGTCGATCAGCCAGATTTGCTCTGGTAAATCGGCTAGGTCTCGTTACACCATGCAGATCGCGGAGGCGCTTCGCGTGAATGCTCATTGGCTCGCCACAGGTGATGGCGAGATTGGCTTGGGGGTCGGTAATGTAGAAGTAGGGCCTGACATTAAAGGGAGTATTCCTCTTATTAATTGGGTTCAGGCTGGGGATTGGACTGAAATAGCGGAGGGATTTGCCTTTGAAGATGCAGAGGAGTGGCGTGAAGTCACTGGGAAAGCACATGAAGGTTGTTTCGCGCTTCGCGTAAAAGGCGACAGTATGGAAAATCCAAGCGGCAAAAAATCAATACCAGAAGGTGCTGTTATAGTTGTAGATCCTGATGCTCCTTACTCATCTGGTTCATTGGTTGTAGCGCGGCTTGATGATTCAAGAGAAGCAACCTTTAAACAATTAGTCTTGGATGGTGAGCAAAAATATTTGAAGCCTCTCAATCCACAATATCCAGCAATACCGATCAACGGCAATTGCTCAATTATTGGCGTTGTTAAACAAGCTATCATCGATTTTTGGTAGCGAAGGAATTTGTGGTTTAGCCACAGTTGTTCATGAGCTGAAGAAGCAACGATTGCAAACAGCTACAACTGAGCATTGGCGCACGCTGAGAGTAAATGGTAACCGATTAGATAACCATTGATTGTTTATAAAGTCAAGATCAGCGAAAATAGCGACCAATTACGATTAACACGACGGATTTGACAAGCGAAGAACTGAAAAGAGAGTACTTCCAAAAGTGTGTACAAATCCGTGTACAAACTAAAAGAATTTATACATGGCAAACCAAGATTTTCTCAATGAAATCAATAAGCGAAGGACCTTTGCTATCATCTCGCACCCGGATGCCGGTAAAACAACCATTACTGAAAAGGTATTGTTATTCGGACGCGCTATCCAAACTGCCGGTACAGTAAAAGGTCGCGGTTCCAACCAGCATGCGAAGTCTGACTGGATGGAAATGGAAAAAGAACGTGGTATTTCGGTTACCACGTCTGTTATGCAGTTCCCTTACAATGAATGTCTCGTAAACCTGTTGGATACCCCAGGACACGAAGACTTCTCCGAAGATACTTATCGCACACTGACTGCCGTAGACTCATGTCTGATGGTTATCGATGCAGCGAAAGGTGTTGAGGATCGTACCCGTAAGTTGATGGAAGTTACCCGCTTGCGTGATACGCCAATCGTAACGTTCATGAACAAACTCGACCGTGATATCCGCGACCCAATGGAGTTGCTGGATGAGGTCGAGAGCGAATTGAATATCGCTTGTGCGCCTGTTTCATGGCCAATTGGTTGTGGTAAAGAGTTCAAGGGTGTTTATCACATTCATCGTGACGAAACCATTTTGTACCAAACAGGCCAGGGTCACACTATCCAGGACTCTCGTATTATCAAGGGCATTGATAACCCTGAGTTGGATGCAGAAGTTGGTGAAGACTTGGCAATGCAACTTCGAGAGGAGTTGGAATTGGTGCTGGGTGCTTCACATGAGTTTGATCAGGAAATGTTCCTGAAAGGCGAGCTGACACCAGTGTTCTTCGGTACAGCGTTGGGTAACTTTGGTGTTGACCATATGCTCGATGGCCTGACTGACTGGGCGCCGGCACCATTGCCTCGTCAATCCCATGAGCGTGCTGTTGAAGCAGGCGAAGAGAAGTTCACGGGTTTTGTCTTCAAAATTCAGGCGAACATGGATCCTAAACACCGTGACCGTATTGCTTTCATGCGTATCGTTTCTGGCAAGTACAGCCAGGGTATGAAGATGAAGCATGTGCGCACCGGTAAAACTGTGTCTATTTCCGATGCAGTAACCTTTATGGCGGGTGACCGTTCACGTGCCGCTGAAGCGTACGCGGGCGACATTATTGGTTTGCATAACCACGGCACTATCCAGATTGGTGACACCTTTACCCAAGGTGAAGATCTGAAGTTCTCAGGCATTCCAAACTTTGCGCCTGAACTGTTCCGTCGCATCCGCCTGCGCGACCCGCTGAAACAGAAGCAACTGCTGAAAGGTCTGGTTCAGCTGTCTGAAGAAGGTGCGGTTCAGGTGTTCCGTCCGATGATCTCTAACGATCTGATTGTTGGTGCGGTAGGTGTACTGCAGTTTGATGTGGTTGTTGCCCGTCTGAAATCTGAATATAACGTTGAAGCGATTTACGAGCCTGTGAACGTTGCAACAGCCCGCTGGGTTGAATGTTCTGATGCGAAAAAGCTGGATGAGTTCCAGCGTAAGAATCAGTCCAACCTGGCATTGGATGGCGGCGATAACCTTACGTATATCGCACCGACCATGGTGAACTTGAGCCTAACACAAGAACGTCATCCAGACGTGAGCTTCCGTGCAACGCGTGAACACTGATCGTTCAGCAATGATTTGAATTGAAAGCCGCTACTGCAGTAGCGGCTTTTTTATATCCAGCATTTAGCATTATCACGGATTGCTGAACCATCAATGCTAAAGTTCAGTTGCTCTGATGCACTGTTAATAGCCATGGTATGGCACTCTGAGTCATTGTCCTGAATCGACGTAGATTTCGGTTTGGCCTTAATGATGTAAGCGTTGTTGCCTGAACCTGATGTATCTATCGAAAAATCGTACTCTTCAGAGACCTGGCATTTAGCACAGACCAATGTTGTATCGCTCGGATACGTCCAATTATTCTCGGTGAAATACTGTTCGGTATGCACCTGTAACTGATACAAATCCATCTGAACCCGGTTTCTCTCTGACTTGATCAAATACTTCCCGACTGCCGGAGCGGCGATGGCAGTTAGGGCACCTATGATTGC
This sequence comes from Enterovibrio paralichthyis, assembly GCF_019209835.1. Lineage (NCBI taxonomy): Bacteria > Pseudomonadati > Pseudomonadota > Gammaproteobacteria > Vibrionales > Vibrionaceae > Enterovibrio > Enterovibrio paralichthyis. Next base: position 87,552 of record NZ_JAHUTS010000019.1, read on the forward strand.
AATGACAATCAAGATTTCGATCAACGTCATACCCTTATGTAATGTCTTAATTCTCAGCGTCATTTTTTGGTTCGCTATGCGGGAAATCCATTTTAATTACAGCGAACTACGTTATATCTGTTGGTAGTATGGAGACAAGGTAGAGAGAACGCCTGAGGAAATTGGTGTGAGATATTGGAATCTACAGCGCGGATTTAGCTTAATTGAAATGATAACAACGGTATCAGTGCTGGCTGTCGTCACAGCGGTTGCTGTTCCTTCCTTCGTTAATGCCAATAAAACGGCCATGGTCGAGAGTAAGGCGACACAATTGCTCACCATCCTAGAAGTAGGTCAGTCAGAATCAATGAAACAGCACAGCAATATTTATGTTCACTATGTTCCGGCAGATGCGGATAGTGATGGTTGCATCGGGTTGAGTCATAAATCCAATGTTGCTGAGTTTAACTGCGCGCTGAATGAAGGCTTACAAAAATTCGTCATTGAAAATAGCGGTAAAGTCACTATTCAAGAGCCATCAAGCGCGACTGCAGAGCGGTTGTTTTACTTCTCACCAAAAACGGGGCTCCCTTCACTCGATAAAACAGTGAAACTTGCTTTCGGGACTGACGCCGGAAAAGAGTCAGGGGTTTTGATTCGTAGATACTCTGGTATCAAAGGGTGCAGTAATACGACGGTTGTCGGCTGGGAGGCCTGTTCATGATGAACAGAACGCTTCTCAGGGGATATACCCTGGTTGAGATGATGGTTGGGTTAACCGTCAGTTTAGTTGTTCTTGCTGCATCTATTGCACTGTTTTCAGTCAATACAAATATGGGAACGTCGCACCTGCAGCGTGACTTCTTGCGTTCTCAGTTAAACCTGTTGTCGGACAGGTTAAAAAATGACATTTCACGAGCTGGCTTTTGTTATGACTGCTCAACGATAAACCCATTTATTGTTGCAGGGGCCCCGGGTGAGTTCTCATCAATATTGATAGACGACAGTGCGATTAAAGAGGCAGAAGGTACCTGCATACGATTTGCATATAACCACGATAAACGTTCAGGCCCGAGCTCTTTAGACAAAGACGATGCCATGGGATACCGACTGGGTAAGGATGCAAATGACGACCCAGTCATTGAAATGTATGAAAACTGGAATGACCTGACAAACTGGACGTGTGACAGTGGTTATTGGCGCGATATGACATTTGACCGCTTAAAAATAGATAACCTAACGTTCCAACGTTCTAATCACAACGTAGTAGGCAGTGCAAACAGACTCCAGCATATTGAAGTGGAGATCGTCGCCTCTCTTAAATCAGATAGCTCAATCTCAGACTCAGTGTCTTTTACTGTCTCCGTACCTAATGTGGATGGGTAGTGCAAATGAATAACAATAAAGGAATGGCAACACTGGCAACGGTGAGCGGTGTGTTGTTGATGGTTGGATTGTTTGCAGTGTCGGTTGCAAATTCAGGTTTTGGTGAAATTAAAAAGACACAGAACCTGATGATTGATGCTGAGCAAAGAGCGCGTGCGAAAGCAGGGCTTGATTGCGCCATAGCAACGATTTCACAGTATGAGCCAACGGCTGTTCAACTAAACGATGGCAGTTTTCTATCAACCATCACTGACAAATGTGCGGGTAAAACATCTAGCCAATTCGCTCTTGTTGGGACAGATAGTCCTTGGTCACTGACGTCGTCCTCAGGTTTTGCCAATTACGGTGCGATGATTGCCAGTGGCGGGGGAACCGCATCCGCTTTCAAAACGGCAGGGAGCTTAGTAATAGAGGGCGGCAACTCTTGGATTCCGGCAAAAGGCGAGCATGTTGGCAAAGAAGGCCAAACTGAAATCTATGAGTGTATGGCAATCATTGCAGGCGGTGATGTCACAATAGATACAGGAAAATCAACTGCTAAATTTGAATCGCAACTGCTGGCGACCAATCTGGAGAAGTGCAAAGAAGGCTATAGCACCACTGTTGCTGCCAATAAAAAAGTGACCAATAACTTTGAGGCAGACATTTTGTATCAACAACCAAACTTGACGCTGTTTAAAGACAAATTTCAGACAGAAAAAAGTGATTGGGCAAGTGTTAAAGCTAAGTTTGATGGTTCAATAAGTACGAAAACGACTGAGACGGATGGGGATTCCACTGTCATCGTCGATAATGCAGGTAAATGTGGCACACTGATCAATGAAAAACGCAAAGAGGTCATCGACGACAAAAAACTCCCAAATGGTGAGTTAGTGACGCTTTGGGTGGATGGTGACTGTGATTTAACTGGTGTAGTGAGTGATAGTAGTAACCCTGTTTCAATAGTGGTTAAAGATGGCGTGATTGCATACAACGGTTCACTTGCTAACTTTAACGGCTCTATTTTCCAGTTTAATTATGAGAGAGAGAATTTCCTCGACTCTTGGCTGGATATCGAAATAGTAACGGACGAAGATGGAAATCCAGTACTCGGTAGTGACGACAAACCAGAAACCAAAGTTTCTTGCACCAACGGGCCAATGAAGCTGATGTGCGATCTATTTAACGAGCCGGAAAATTTGGGAATGAATCCGGATAACTGGAAATACCTGCCATTTCTGTTCTTTGGTTCTTTTGAAACCAGAGGCAGTTATATCGTTGATGTTGAAAATGGCACATCAAAGGTCTTTGGGGCGTTTAAACCAGGGTATGACGCGAGTGTAGATGAGGACCCCAATTTTCCAACGCCTCCCAGAGTACTAAAAGGCAGCATCCATGATTTCTAATCGCGGTTTTTCATTGGTAGAAGTTTTGATCTCTATCGTTGTCGTGGTACTCGCTGGAGTTGGGACGCTGAAGCTCTATAGCTATATAGAAGTAGAGAAAAGTAATGTGATGATGGCAGTAGAAGCAAAGCGCGTTGCAGAAAACCAAATTTCTGCACTTCAAGCACTGAACACCCTGGACTCTAGTTGCGCTGGAAAAACACTGGACGATATCAATACGTGTATATTGACGCTTCCGGCTGGGAGTCCTTTTACTGTGGTTATGAACAACGTAAATACAGTTGATAGTCGGGTAGTAGGCGGTGCTGCGGCAGAGGTGTATGCGAAAGTCATTGGGGTTGAAGTCAGCTGGACAGACCGAAATGGCCAGAATAGAAGCATTGAATTACCTGTGACCGTTTCTAAATTCACCAATCTGCTCGATTAGTAGACGTTCGGCTGCTTTTTGTGAGGTTTTTCGCAAAAAGCGGTTGCCAACTGTTTTTCTCTCCCTATAATGCCGCCTCACCGACACGGAGAGCGGCTTCCAAGTTTGGAAATCGAATCTAAATCGGCGTGATGAAAGCCTTACGAGGCAAGTCAACAAGACGTTTTGAAGGTTGCGAAAGCAGCGTTGAAAAATCTCAAAATTTCTTCTTGACTTCATCGCCTGGCAGCGTAGAATTCGCAGCCCTGACGGTGAGAGGCGAAGCTTCTTAAGTCAACGTTCTTTAACAATTTGACCAATGCAATCTGTGTGGGCACTCGTCATTGATAGACAAAAAGATTTATCAACGAACTGAGTGACCAAACGAAACTCTTCGGAGTTATCGGCACAGTCAATTCGTTTTGCTTCTGCTTTTTTAAAAGCGGAGACAAAACAAAACAGTATTCGTTGAGCCAAAATTCTAATTGAAGAGTTTGATCATGGCTCAGATTGAACGCTGGCGGCAGGCCTAACACATGCAAGTCGAGCGGCAGCACAGGGGAACTTGTTCCCTGGGTGGCGAGCG